>CBQWHS010000819.1:0-2396 GCA_967728665.1 uncultured Chryseosolibacter sp.
TTATTGTTCTGTTTCAACGTTTTGGTGCGAATAAGAGTTTGTCATAGAAGACGGAAGTGTTGAAAAATTAGTGTGAAATAGCAAACTTTGTCGGTGAATAGCCCTCCTGAATTTGTTTTTAGATTACCAACCAACAGCCTCTCTGTTGTGTCTATACAATTGATGCTAGGCGAAATGATATTCCGTAAACGTTTTCTGCTGATTTTTTTGGTTGCTGCTGTCTTCTCATGCAGCGAGGAGGATCCGGAAGGGATTTCAATCAAGTCCAATACTTTTGATTTTAACGAAGGTGAGCAAGGTTGGAAATTTGGATTCTCTGACTACCCAGCGACTATTGATTCAACTAATTTGGTGTTGAAGTATGCTTACACGGACAAACCAAGCGCGCTACCCGAAGGTAAAAGTTTGATGCTATCGGGGACAAACGCAGGGCCTGAACTGTTTATGTACATCAAAAAACAGCTTACCGATTTACGACCCGAAACAGATTACACCATTACGTTCAATGTAGAATTGGCTTCGAGTGCCACCAGCCAAACTAATGGTCCCATTGTTCCATCAGTGTTTTTAAAAGTAGGCGCCGTTAGCTTCGAGCCTCAAACTGTGAAAACCCCTGAGAAGGTTGTTGTGAATGTCGACAAAGGCTTTGAAGATCAGAACGGATCAGAAATGACAAACATTGGAAATATTATTGGCGAGGATGCCACTGGTTATTCATTGACGCTCAAAAGCAGCTCGTCCAAAAATCCAACTCCAATAACTGCGCGCACCGATAGCGATGGTGCAATTTGGCTGATCGTTGGCACTGATTCAAATTTCCAGGGAACAACCACGGTCTTTTATTCCAAGGTCAATGTAGTGCTCACGGTCAGCACCAAGTAACTTTTTCAATTTTTAGTTTTGAAGTTATTAATGAGTCATGTGCTCAGTAGCCGAATGCAAATCCTGTACCGCTAAAAGTCAACACTGACAAAGACGACGATATCACCTTCAATAAATCGTAACACTAATATGAGCATTGTGTAAGAGATAAAGATTTGGGAAGCCAGTAATTTTTTAACCACGGATTTTTGTCAATTTTACTTCCTATGCTCGCATTGCTATTGATCCTGATTATCGCTATTCCTGCTACTTTTATTACCATCGGAATTTCTCTCTCCGCTCCAACGTACAAAGGCCCGGAGTCAGACCATTTTGATGGGAAAAAATTTGTTAATCCAGGAAACATTAAAGCGAATGGATTAAGAGAAGTGTTTAAATGGATGATCAACAGAAAAAGAGTGGAATGGGAACCTGACTTGTCCGAGCGTTATGGCCCGCGACCGCTGGAGCGAGAGAACGAAAATATCCGCATCACCTTTGTCAATCACTCTACTTTTCTCATTCAGGTAGATGGATTAAATATTCTGACTGATCCTGTTTGGAGCACACGCGTGAGTCCGTTTTCATGGGCTGGTCCGAAACGAATGCGACTGCCGGGACTCAAATTGGAACAATTGCCGACAATACATTTGGTGCTGCTAAGTCACAATCACTATGATCATCTTGACATTTTGACGATGCTAACAATTTTTGGCGCCCATCATCCCAAGATTATAGTTCCGCTTGGTGTAAAACAATTTCTGGATGAAAAGTGGATTAAAGGTTCAGTCGAAATGGACTGGTGGCAAGAACAAACAGTTACCGAAAAAGTAAGTGTAGAATCTGTTCCGGCACAACATTTCTCAGGGCGAGGAGCGTTAGATCGCGATAAAACACTTTGGTGTGGCTATGTTATTAATACTACAAAAGGAAAGATTTATTTTGCCGGCGACACTGGATACAATGAGAATACATTCAAAGAAATTTCCGAAAAGGTTGGACCAATAAAATTGTCATTGTTACCAATCGGTGCTTACCACCCACGTTGGTTTATGTCGCCAATTCATACATCTCCGGATGAAGCCGTGAAAATTCATATCGATGTAAAATCCGGGATTAGTATTGGAAGTCATTTCGGAACGTTTCCACTTGCTGATGAAGGCTATGAGGAACCAAAGACAGATCTTCGTGAGGCGTTAAGACAGTTCAACATCTCGCAAGAAAAATTTATTACGCTCCAGGAAGGTCAGCCGTTTATTGTGGAATGATCAAAATAACTTGAGTTGCTTTGGCTTTTCTTTTTTTGGAGAGGGCGGTTCAGCTTTTCCAAACACTGTCATGCCGCCATATTTGTAAGATTCGTTTCTTTCCTTCTGAACAACATCTTCGAAGAATGCATTCGGAACAAAATTCTTCTCAATGCGTTGTGAAATTTCTGAAAGTTGCTGAACGGCTTTCAGTTTGTCCGAGTTTCCAAGCTTCGCTTTCTCGATAGAAGTCTTCAACACATTAATACTTTCATCATAAACTTTTAG
>CBQWHS010000820.1:0-2396 GCA_967728665.1 uncultured Chryseosolibacter sp.
TAGAGAGATCACCTTTTTGTTGTTGTGCGAAACATGTAAGAGAAGTGAACACACTTATTACGATCAACAGCTTTTTCATTATTAGTGGGGTTGGAATTGTGTTACTACGAAAATTGCGAAGCAAAGTTCTAAACATTCTCTGTCAAAAAAAACTATTAATTGGTCATTTTAATCGCTTAACTGAATTTAATAACGATTAGTCTTTTTTTTGATTTTGAATCGTCGTAGAATTGTGCCCCTCCAGTTTGGAAGGTAGAACTGAAAAAATTCCCTACCTAGAAATAGGTATGTTACCTTTTCAGTATTCCCCGGATCCAACGGTCGGGATATACGCCTAACTTCAAAATAACCATGAAAACTATCCTTGTAGGTTTCACTGCATGTCTTTGTGTTTTATTTTCACATCTCTCTGTTGCGCAGATTGCTGTTGGTGCAAAGGCCGGCGCAAACATTAATTCATTCCGTGGCAATAATGAGTATGACGCAGTGCCCGGATTTAACGCAGGTGCATTTGCAAAATATCCTGTCACAGATTTCCTCAAAGCGCGTGTGGAGGTTTTGTATTTCAAACAAGGTGCAAATCTTTATGATTATGTAGTTCTTTCTCCAGAGCTAAAGCGATCGATGTCGCGTGTGGCATTTCACAATATTCAAATACCATTAATAGCAGAGCTGGGAATACCCTCATTGAGTGAAGATAAGATACAACCAAAATTAATTGTTGGTGGATTTTACAGTTATACAATGCTCGCCAGAGAATCATATAACAACGTGGTGAGTATTTATGGGTATGATGATATGAGCTACTCCGGCCACACGGACTTATCCGATAAATTTAAGAAGAGCCAGGCAGGGTTACTTGCCGGCCTCTCGGCTGATGTAACGTTGTTTGGCAAACCAGTATCGCTTGAGTTTAGATATCACTACAATCTGAACGCAGTGAACGTAGGAACACAGAATGACTTCAATTTTATCCGCACCCATCAAAAATGGGGAAGTGACTTGAAGCTCGCAACGCTGAGCTTCAATGTCGCAGTAACCTTGTCATATTTTTAACTCCTTATACGCTAACTAGTCACTTATGAAAACGAGAAACAAACCCCATTATTTAATTATGGCGGCCATCGTTGCAGTCTTTGCGGCAGCAACGTGGTCATGTAACAAAGATGAGGATCCATCTTTGACCGAACTGAGAGAAGATAAATTACAGTACCTGGAAGATTCGACACGGATCGCTGATTCGCTTCACAGAATCAATCAGGCGGGTATTGTCAATTACACGATTACCGTAGTAAATGGTTCCACGTCTACGCTGCACAAAAATGCATCGGGCGCTGGCCGCGAAGGTCAGAGTCAGGGATTAGATGCGGCGGTTGTTACCATCAGCCAATACGGAAAGACTGAAACCAAAACAACGGATGCAACGGGAATGGTTGTGTTCACAGGTTACTTCAGAACTTCTGTGAATGTTAACATTACGAAGAGCGGATTTACCACAGCAGATTTCGTGATCGTGACAAGCAGAGAAGATGCTACTATAAACAACTCGCTTTCTGCTGTTGGCAACATCGTGCCATTGTTTGAAACAACGGGTGCTAACACAGCAACAATTTCGGGTAAGGCGACAATTCAAAGCAACCTTACCAACAAGACGCGCGAACTAGTTCCAGATGGAACGAAAATTACAGCGTCAATTGATGCGAAAAATGCAAACTTCGGAACACGATTTATGACAACCGGAATAGGAAATATTCCTTCTGGAACAAGTACACTCCTCTATGCTGGAGAAATCGTTGACGCTGCTTATTCAACACTAGCTACGGGAACGGTCGCTGCAGGCCTTTATTCTATTACGGTTCCTTCTGCAGTAGATGGATTACCAATACGCCTTGAGTATTCCGAACTTGCAGCTGATCAAACGTATTTTGAAAGCACGGGTAGTACACAAAGAACTGTTGTTGGTAGGACTATTTTTAACGACAATTCTTCGGGAAGCGCTCCGTTGATAACGATTCCGTCATCATCATCTGTGACTGTTAATTTTGAATCGTTCAAAGGGTTGAACGCTCCGGCGAACGCTGCAACCGCGGATGCAATTATCTCAGCGAACACTGGCGCTATTGATCGCATTAACGTAACAAACGGCGGTACCGATTATAACGCTGCCGCTCCTCCTGCGGTCGAAATACAAGGTGGTGGAGGGTCAGGAGCTACTGCGACTGCTACAGTTGGAGCAAACGGAAGAGTCACAGGTATTAACATTACTAATCCAGGTTCAAGTTATACTAGTGTTCCTACTGTGAAAATTTACTCAGGGACAGGAGCAACAGCTACTGCAGGATTGCAATCAAACGGAACTGTTGTGTCAGTTGCGGTAACTAACTCGGGATCGGGTT
>CBQWHS010000821.1:0-2395 GCA_967728665.1 uncultured Chryseosolibacter sp.
TCAACGTAGTGGCCGGGTTGATTCTTGCCAATGTCAGCGTGAGGTAGCCTAATGTAATCCATGATAGTAAAATCAAAAACATTCCCGCGCCCATGAAAATGATTGGATTCAACGTAACGCGATAGGCAAAATTCTGAAGCCAGTTTTGCATGATCCAGATTACAACCGGTGTAGCGATGATTACGGCAATCAAAATCAGAATAGTAAAATCCTTAAGCAACAAAACCACGAGATTATGGAACTCAGCACCGAGAACTTTTCTCACACTGATTTCTTTAGTCTTGTTGCGGAATGTGAGCGCTGCGATTCCCAGCAGTCCAAAGCAGGCAATCAAAATGGCTACTCCGGAGAATGCAATGATAACGCGATTGATATTTTGCTCATTGCGATATTGTTGGTTAAGACTATCAGCCAGGAAAAAGAACTCGAACGTAAACCTGTTGTCGAATTTTTTCCAGGTTCCCTCTATTTCCTTAATCGTTTTGTTGAAATCATTGGTGTTGAGTTTTAGAACGATGTAATTGAAACCATTATTTCCCAATTTGATCAACAATGGTCTTACTGTGTGATGCAGGGATTGAAAATTAAAATCTTTTACAACGCCGATCACAGTCGCATTCAGAGTATCGCCATCTCGTTCCCAGGTAATTTGCTTTCCAACCGGATGATCGAGCTGAAGCTTGCGCGCAGTAGTTTCGTTAATCAGAAATGCATTGTCTGCATCCGCAGGATTCTCCCTTAGGAAATCACGTCCTTCCGCCAGCGAAATGTTTAATACTTTAAGAAAATCGTGATCGACAACGAGTTCAGAAGCATCAATGTCATTTTCAGGACGAGTCGATTCAAAAATTTCATTTTGATTGAATGATCGACCCGGAATGTTAGATGCTGCTGAAACTTCTTTCACACCGGCAAGTTGCCTGAATTCTGTCTCCGCGTCTGCGAAGCGATCTCTCAATGCATCCTGATTTTTTACTGGTATTACGATCACTTCTTCTTTGCTAAAACCAACGGATCTGTTTTGAACTGCCTGAAGCTGATTGAAGATTATGACTGCAGCACAAATCAGTACCATCGATGCACTGAACTGAAAAACAGTAAAGGCTTTGCGTACCAAAGTTCCCTTTGGACTTTGCAGAAACTTACCTTTCAGCACTGCGGTTGGTTTTACTGATGATAAGTAAAGTGACGGATAAATACCGGCAACAAGTCCAACCACTATTCCGATGGCTACCAAAATCGCGATCAATGAGATCATCGAAAACTGAACCGCACTTTCCTTCATAAAGTTGAACATTGGAACCAGTGTCTGAAGCATAACAAGCGACACGAGCATCGCTGTCAAAGCCACCAGCACCGATTCACCAGTGAACTGAATGATGAGTTGCCTTTTTAAAGCGCCAAGTGATTTGCGTATACCAATCTCCTTTGCGCGCTCTGCTGATTGTGCGGTCGTAAGATTAATAAAGTTGATGCACGCGATAACAAGAATCAGAATTGCAGCAGCAATCATCATATAAACATAATCGATGTTGCCATTGCCCTCCAGTTCCCAGCGAACATTTGATTTGAGGTGAATATCAGTAATAGGTTGAAGTTTCAGTCCATAATGATTGTCCTCAAGGTATTTGAAATCTTCGGCTGACCAATCCACATAATTTTTGAGCCAGGGCATTAACTGACTTTCAAGTTTTTTTGCATCTGCTTCTGGTTTCAGTCTTACATAATTATAGTGTCCGAAATCTGCCCAGGTGTAGTACTGACTTTGCGGATCTTCGTGTGCTTTTTCGAGAACATAGGAAACGAGGAAGTCGAAATGAAAATGCGAAAGCTCCGGAACATCTTTGAATACCGCTACTACTTCGGTAAGCGTTTTGTCGTCATTGACCGAGAGAAATTTCCCGATAGGATTTTCATCACCGAAGTATTTGTGCGCGGCTTTTTCGGATATCAGCAGGCCCCCCATTTTTTTCAGTGCCTTGTCGGGATTGCCTTTTACGATCGGAAATGAAAAAACTTTGAAGAACGTGGTGTCAACTGCCATCACGCCGGTTTCATCGTATTGAATATTTTTCTGTGGGTTGCGGATGGAGAACGTTTCGCGTGTAAGGCCGGGGGCCCAGAGAGGAGAAAGACTTACGGCATTTTCTACTTCAGGAAAGTCATGCACCATCGCCTGTGCGAGCGGATGAGGAGTTCGTGTTTGTGGATTATCGTTTTCCCAGATAACGCGATAGATATTTTCTGAACCTTCATGAAATTTATCGTACGCAAGCTCTCTGCTGAGATATTGGATGATGAGGAACACACATGTAATACCCAAAGCAAGCCCCAGAACGTTGATGAGACTGTAATATTTGTTCTTGAGCAGATTGCGAAGCGAGATCTTTAAATA
>CBQWHS010000822.1:0-2387 GCA_967728665.1 uncultured Chryseosolibacter sp.
GGTGCTATTTCACAAAGCGGTGGATCGTTCGGGCCTCCTCGATATGTTACTTATCCCGGAGAAAATTTAAAGACGTTAAAAAATGCAGAGGCAGCCGGAGAGGGATATGCAACAAAATCTGGCGTAAGGTCGATCGCGGATCTCCGGAAAATAAAAGCTGATTCTCTTCCTTCAGGTTGGGGAATCGGAAGTGCTTGGCCAATCATTGATGGGTACGTGATCCCTGATGATCAACATAAACTTTATGAAGCTGGTAAGTATAATGATATACCCGTCCTTGTTGGATATAATTCCGATGAAGGGTTGAGCTTTACAAGAACGAAAGATCCAAAAGAATTCATTGCTGGTGTAAAGCAACGCTTTGGCCAGTTTGCTGATGACCTGTTAAAAGCGTATCCAGTTCGCGATACTGATGTACCAAGAACTGCAAGAGATTTGGCGCGCGATGCTGCGTTTGGCTGGCACACGTGGAGTTGGGCTCGCTTGCAATCAAAGACAGGAAAATCAAAAGTGTATTTTTATTACTTCGATCAACACCCGGATTATCCTGAGGACTCACCTCGCGTTGGACAAGGATCGCCACATGCCCAAGAGGTCGCTTACGTTTTCCAGCATCTCGATACAGCAAATCCGGAGACATCTCCTTCTGATCTTGCTATCTCGGAAGCGATGGGTATTTACTGGACGAACTTTGCAAAATCAGGCAATCCAAATAGTAAGGGAGTTCCCGATTGGCAGGCGTTTAGCATTGCTAATCCTTACGTAATGTACTTTCAAAAAACACCGCATCTTGGTCCAGTGCCAGATACAGAATCCCTTGGTGTACTCGATAATTATTTCGCGTGGAGACGATCTCCAGAAGGAATGGCGTGGGCTAAAGACAAATAATGCTGTAAAGAAATCTTCACATTACTGCCATACTCTCGTTCTGTTTAAATCAAAGTATTGAGGAATTCAGGGAGCCATGTTCACCCGAAGATGTGAAACTTATTCAGTTGGCTGAGCGGGCCAGTCCACGGGTTTCGATAATACAGCATTGATATCTTCTTCGTTTCGCAAACAAAGGAATCCAAGAATTTTAATGTTGCGTTGTAGGCAGGAGCCGGGATAGCAATAGACCTGTCATTTCCTACGGTTCTCGCATTCGCGCCTCCATTACCTTTTTTCGTTGAATTCTTTTGTGCCCCAATCGTTTGAAAAACGATTAACTTGTATATTCGGATTTAACAATTGAAAACAATTCAAGTGAGATTTATCCTGTTGCTTGTTGCAACATCGACACATTTGATGTGTTATTCCCAATCTGGCAGTCTTATTCCGGATCAATTATTTTTTAAGCGAATTTCTACCGAGGAGGGTTTGCCGCAGCCGTCTGTGAATAGCATCCATCGCGATTCGCGCGGTTTTATATGGATGGCCACAGAAGATGGGCTGAGTCGTTTCGATGGTACTGAATTCCGAACATTTCGCCATGATCCTTCGGATTCAACCAGTCTCAGTCACAACGTGGTTCATTTTATTCGGGAAGATGAGGCCACTGGCAATTTGTGGATAGGAACCGTTGCTGGTGTCAATTATTTTGACCGCTCGCTGGAAAAATTCAAAGTATTTAAAACAAACAACCCTCCGGGTACTGTTTATGCCAACGCAGCTTTCGATAAAAAGAGGGGGCGCCTTTGGCTGGCTTGTACAGTCGGAGGTCTGCGGTATTTGGACATTTCCCGCCAGGTTGTGGTTGATCATGAGAACGGGGAGTTCGCTAAGGAAGGCGTATGGAATGTAAAAATTTCCGGTGATTCTTTAGTGATAGCAACTTATCAGGGCTTAAAAATTCTTAATCTGGAAACGCAGGAAGTTTCCACCCTTTATAGCGGATCTCCCGTCAGGTCTATTTTAATTGATCAGAATGATCTGTGGTTTGGCGCAGAAGGCAAAGGTCTTGGACGTTACGACCGCACTACAAAAAAAATCACCTACTATAACCGGGAAAACGGAGGCACGAACAATAACGACATCTGGTCGCTGGCGAAAGATGTGAATGGTAATTTATGGATTGGTACTGATGGGGGCGGCTTAAATGTGCTCCTGAAAGGAGATAAAATTTCACGTTATTTTTTGCACTCCGAGTTTGACGAACGCAGTTTAAGCTATAATACAATCCGCTCCATCTTCATCGAGGAGAACGGTAATGTTTGGCTGGGTACATACAATGGTGGTGTTAGTTATCATGAAGTCACTGCTGTACAATTTCAGTTGTATCGGAAAGAATTTTTTAATGAAAACTCATTGCGTAATAATGCTGTCTCAGCTTTTGCAGAGGCGAATGACGGTACGATCTGGGTAGGCACAGATGGAGGAGGACTTCATTATTTAAAGGATGGCGTTGT
>CBQWHS010000823.1:0-2379 GCA_967728665.1 uncultured Chryseosolibacter sp.
GATGATTCATCTTCAATGAAGTAATGCTCAACGCCTACTTTTTTCGCAGCCTTCATAATTTCTGCGATACCAACGTCACCTGTTCCCAGCACAACATTTGTTTCAACATCAGCCTGGCCATTCTGATTTCCCTCAGTGCCAGGCTTACGATCTTTTAAATGCATGAGTTTAAATCGAGTCGGATATTTATTCAATAGCGCCACAGGATCCTGGCCGGGATGTTTTACCCAAAATACATCCATCTCGAAATTGAAATTCTGCGCGTCTGTATTTTTCGCAAGGTAATCGAACAAAGTTCCGTCTTCATAAGGTCTGAATTCATAGCCGTGAGGATGGTAGCAAAAACTTAGTCCCTGCTCCTTGGCTAACTTACCTGCTTTGTTAAAGACTTCCACTGCTTCTTTCATGTTTTCAAATGTGAACTCGGTGCCGTTGTGCGGAATCCAATAACACACAAGATATTTCGCGCCTGTAGCTTTCGCATTATTGACAGCGGTTTGTGGATCTTCTTTCAACTGCTTGTAATCAGCACCAACACTGATCAACTTGAGATTGTTATCCTTCAGCAATTTTTCAAAATCTTCTTTTGAAAGACCGTATGTCCCTCCGCCTTCGATCTCGTGTATTCCCCACTTTTTAATCAGGGCAAATGTTCCAGGCACTTCAGTTTTGAATTGTTCGCGTAAGCTATAGAGCTGCAATCCTATCTCCCGGTTCTGCGCCTCAACACGTCTCGACATCACGATTACCAGGAGAAGAATAACGAATAAATACTTTTTCATAGTCAGTTGTTTAGTTGGTGAACTAAGATAGAAATTTTGCGGGCGTAAAAGGCACCAAACTTTTACAAACCGTGTCGAAATTCCATTGCAGGTATAAACTTCGGTTAAATGGACGACTACTGCTACCAAACACTTGTTAACGCTTTACAAAAATATTTTCGGACGAACTCTTGAATCCTTTGATCAAAAGCACCAACATCGCTGCATTATTTTATGCGACAGAAATTATTAAGCGAAGGCGCAAAAGAACTCAGTTACGAAATTCGGGAAATTGTAAAAAAAGCTGAGCAGTTAAAAAAACTCGGGCTTGAGATCTCGTGGGAAAACATTGGTGATCCGATCCAGAAACATCATAAGCTTCCAGAGTGGATCAAGAACATTGTTTCCGATTTGGTGAAGCAGGACGATGTTTATAGCTATTGCCCGTCGAAGGGAATGTTGGAGACGCGGGAATTTCTTGCCCAACAAACAAACGCCATGGGCGGTGTGCGGATAACGCCGGAGGATATTTGTTTTTTCAACGGACTTGGTGACGCCATTGGAAAAGTTTATCAATATATTACTGATACTTCTCGTGTGATCGGCCCTTCGCCTGCTTATTCGACTCACTCAAGCGCCGAAGCGGCACATGCGAATCACGAACCACTTACATACAAGCTTGATCCTGATAACCACTGGTATCCTGACCTGGACGATCTATACAACAAGATTAAATACAATCCGAATATTGTTGGCATACTTATCATCAATCCGGACAATCCAACGGGCATGGTTTATCCATTGGAAACCCTTCAACGCATCGTTGAGATCGCGAGAGAATTCAAATTGTTTCTGGTGGCTGATGAAATTTATCTGAACATTACGTACAATGGTGCGCGCGCTTATGCATTGGCAGAAATCATTGGCGAGGTTCCGGGAATTTCGATGAAAGGAATTTCAAAGGAATTGCCGTGGCCGGGATCGCGATGTGGTTGGATGGAATATTACAATCGCGACAAGGACGAAGACTTCAATCGCTTTTGTCAGGCACTCGATAACGCGAAAATGATTGAAGTATGTTCTACCAAACTTCCACAAATTGCCATTCCTAAAATTTTCGGAGATCCGCGATTTAAAAAATATCGTGACGAAACAAATCAGAATATCGGTAAACGAAGTAGAATCATTGCAGACATTCTTCACACTGTTCCGCAGCTTACATTTAACGAAACATTCGGTGCATTTTACAACACGATCATCTTCAGAAATGGAACGTTGAAAAATAACCAGGTTCTTCAAATCAAAAATCCGGAAATCAAGAAATTAGTGGAAGGCTGGGTTTCGCATGAGATTCCTCTCGACAAACGTTTTGTGTATTATTTGCTTGGCGCGAAAGGTGTGTGTGTGGTACCAATTTCTTCTTTCTGCTCGGAGTTGCAAGGATTCCGAGTAACATTGTTAGAAGAGGATGAACCAACATTGATCAAAACTTTCACCGCGATCCGTGACGGAATTGTTGAATATTTGAATTCGTAACGTCTCGAAAACGAACGTTTAATTTCCATAATGAACGATGATTAATTTCACTGCTGTGAATTTAGATTAAAATCACGCTGAT
>CBQWHS010000824.1:0-2378 GCA_967728665.1 uncultured Chryseosolibacter sp.
CAAAAAACTATAACTATTAACCAAAAAAATCTTAATCCCGAACAACAATTTTACCACCATTCACACGCTTACCCTCTTCGAACACATGATAAACGTACATTCCGCGATCTCTCATCACCTGATGAAACGAGTCATTGCTCCATGCGCCTGAATAAATTTTCTCTCCTCCCTCATTAAACACTGTCACGGTTGAATTCTTCAGTTGTCCAACAGTTAGTTCGCCGAGAATGGCAACGCTTTCCTGTGATGAAATTATTCCGGAAGGATCGTCAACAATTTCTGCTGAAGGATAAACTGATGCTGCAGAAGTCAACGCGTCTTTCACAACAATGTTGACATCATCGTATGCAGTGGCTCCAGAGTTGTCTGTCACCGTAAATCTAAACGTGTATGTGCCAACAAGAAGTTTTGTAATTGAAACAGTAGCGGTTGTATTTCCGGAATACGAACAAGTCGGTCCGGCGATCTTGACCCAGCGATATCCGGTAATTGAGCCGCCGGCATCTGTACCCGTACCCGTTAACGTTGTGTACGTAGTTGGAAGGTTTACGATCTTATCAGTTCCTGCGTTTGCGACTGGTGCACTGGTGCCGGTCACAGTTACATTGACATCGTCAGAGCGCTTCAGACCTTTGTTGTCTGTAACAGTAAGTCTGAACGTATATTGTCCTTGCACGAGAGAATTAATGTTAGCAGTTGCTGAACTTGCGCCACTTATTACCGCAGTTGATCCTGACACTTTTGTCCATGAATAGGCTGTGATATAACCATCAGGATCTGATCCGACTCCAGTGATTGCCACCGCGTTTGTTGGCAATGTTAAATTCTTGTCTGGCCCCGCGTTGGCAACAGGAGCTCCATCGACAGTAACTTTGATGTAGTCCGTGTCTGTATTTCCCGAGTTATCTTTCACTTGAAATTTAAACAAGTAATCGCCTGAGACAAGTGACGACAGCTTCACTGACGCTGAAGTCGCATTTGTAAGCGTTGACTGAGACGGCCCTTTTAACTGACTCCATACATATGAAACAATTGATCCATCACTATCATTACCGTTGCCGGTAATTGTCGCAGAAGTTCCGGCGATCGTGACATCAGCACCTGCATTTGCAGTTGGAATTTTGTTCGCGTGATTCACCGTATTTGTATATGACATCATCCACTGATAAAGATTAGGATTATGAATGCTGTTGTCAATCTTGTATGCATTTGTCCATGCATTGTGTGCAACGTTCGGATAGATTGTAATCTTCGCTAATGGTGATGGTTTAGGAGTGCAATTATTAATTGCATTTATCATATTCACTGTGCGCGACAACGGAACAGTTGTATCAGCGTCTCCATGGAAAGCCCATACTGGTAAATTCTCTGACGCAATGTTGCAAGCTTTTGACGGCGTGTTGTATCCTCCACAAACCGGAGCGATGGCTGCAAAAAGTTCAGGATAGTCCTGAGCAGTCATCCACACGCCCCCGCCTCCCAGGCTGAGTCCGGTTAAAAAAATACGTTTCTCGTCAATGCGCAGTGTGTTCTTTACATGGTTAATTACTTCCATTACATAGGATACGGGCCAGGTGCCGTAGTTATTTTTTAATTGTGGTGAAATTAAAATAAATGGAAACTGTGTTCCATTCTTTACATACATGGGAGGACCTAACTTAGCAACAAGATTAATGTATTGGCTGAGCACGGCAGGGTCTGTCGAGTTTGGTCCACGCTCACCAATGCCGTGAAGAAAAATCATTACAGGATATTTATTGGAATTTGAGTTGTAATCCTGCGGAACATATTCATAGTAGGCAATCGTTGAAGGTGAAGTTGTTTTGAAAACTTGTTGAGCGTGCACACTAACTGATAGACAAACAAAAGTGATTAAAGCTGTGGGGAATAAAAGTAGAAGCTTGTTTCTCATGTCCTGGAAAATTAACAGTCAAGGTTAAGGTTAGGTAAAGTGACGAACATTCCAGGAAGCCTAAGGCCATCCTTGAATCTGATCACAGGACAAAATTGATCAGTATTATTTTTTTATTTCGAGGACATTCGTGCGGTAGGCTTCTCGGGTAAGAAAAGGTGCACTCAAAAAAATAAGTGGCCAAACAAAATAATTTTCATGAATGTTCATTTAAGCAAACATAAAAATATTAGGATCGTTGAACCGGCATTCCCATAAATACTTACAGACGAGTTGACAAAAATTGCCGAGGAATGGTTAAGCGATTTTTTTCGGGAGATACGAAGCAGCTGTTAATGGTATAGTCGAAAAATTATGCAGCTGCTTAGCTAAAGCTGCTCAACCGGTTAAAGCGATGTACTGTTTATGGAAAATTTTTATTGACTTGGATATTAATCGACAATTTGGATTTTCATTCACACATAAC
>CBQWHS010000825.1:0-2374 GCA_967728665.1 uncultured Chryseosolibacter sp.
AGATCAGTACGCGGTACGTGCCCTTAAGGCCGGAGCTTCAGGATTTATCAATAAGGAGACAGCAAATGAAGAACTCCTGGTGGCTATTCGTAAAGTCTTGAATGGCAAAAAATACATTACTCCTTCCGCTGCAGAACAATTACTGGAAGGCGACATTCGGAGTGACAAATCCGCGCACGAATTACTTTCAGATCGCGAACTCGATGTACTTCATAAGATTGCTTCAGGCAAAACCGTCTCCGAGATTGCGTCTGAATTGTCTCTAAGTGTCAACACGATCAGTACATATCGGTCTCGCTTGTTGGAAAAACTCAGCTTGAATAACAATTCCGAAATCACGCGATACGCGTTTGATCATGGCCTGATTTGAGTTTTGTAGTACAAACCACTACACGTTAATCACACTTATCCCTATTTATTTTTTGCCACCGTCAGCTGACATTTGTCATGTTAAATTATAGCGATGGCATCAAGTTCGGTTCTGAAAGAGTGTACGGTTTTTATCGTGGAAGATTCTCCAATTATTGTAAACAGAGTTGATGATTTGCTCGCTGAGACGGAGGGTGTCCGGTTTCTTGGAAATGCCGATACGATGACGGCTGCCCTTGACATTCTCGCTTGTGAGAAACCTGATGCAATGATTTTGGATATTAATCTCGGGTGCTCCTATCCTGTAAATGGAATCCAATTTCTTTCGCTGGTGCGCAAGCTATATCCCGAACTGAAAATCATTATGCTCACAAATCATTCAGATTTGCGATACCGAAAACTTTGCATGGATGGAGGCGCAGATTATTTTTTCGACAAGTCTAACGACTATGATAAAATACCCGAGATCCTTCAGACGATTTTCCAGTTAAAAAACGAAACCTAATCTGTTAAACCTATACAAAACAAATTATTATGACAAAAATCGAATAGCAAAATGGACACTATTAAACCCAGTCGCAAAATTGTTTTGATCGATGATGATCCCATCTGCCATTTCATATCGGAAAAAATGATCAGGCGATTCAGTTCACATGCTGTTGAAGCTTTTACGCACGCGGGAAAAGCTTTGCAGCAACTTCAATGGCGAGCCGCGAATGCACCGGAGCAGCTTCCTGATTTAATATTCCTTGATCTGAACATGCCTCACATGGATGGATGGGAATTTCTCGAAGAGTTTAACAAAATGAGCAGCAGTGCGGTGCGTGAGATAGCGATTATTGTTTTGACATCGTCGGACCATCCCATGGATAAAGAAAAAGCAAAACGTTTCGCAATAGTAAAAGAATTCTTCTCGAAGCCAATCACAGAGGAAATGATTAAAATGGTGACAAGATCAGAAGTATAAGTTGCAGCAAGAGCCATTCGCCTACGGCTAATATCCTCGGAGCGGCAATGCTTTTGTCTTTTTCTTATCGAGACAGGCTCCGCAATTCAGCTCGCCCTGTCAATGTCCAAATATGAATTCAGGTTTTGACGACTGATGATCTCCAACGGAAACAACGACTTTGGAGGTTGTTTGTTGAATAAGAGAAAATTTGAAAGGTGAGAAACGCCAACGTAGGCTTGTTGTTTTGAATTCTGATTGATAAGGAAATCAATAATGCCTTTTTTAAGGAACTGAACATTTTCGTTCAGCAAATCGTATGCTACCATTCTGATTCCATTCTTGCCGTGCTTCTCAAGCATTGCCGACACAATGGAGGCTCCGTTCGAAGTCGTTACAAGTAATCCACGGAGATCAGACGTTGAGAATAATTCTTTAAGCTCCTTCTCCAACGTTTTCTTATGCGTGAAATTAAGGTCCAAACTCACTGCTTTGTTTTTAACGGTCTTCAGGTTTTTGAAATAATCTTTGAACCCTTTTTCTTTTTCCGACAAGTGAGTAGAGTTGCTGACGTCATCATAAATGTGGAGAATCGCATAAGTGCCGGGCTGCTTTTGACTAATCGATAATAATTCCGCGCCAAGTTGACCGCTGTCGTAAAGATTTTGTCCGACAAAAGCTAATGCTTTCGTCTCGGGTAAATTGTTGTTGAACAGGGCGTAGGGGATACTATTCTTTTCACAAAGTTTAAAGCATTCGAGAGCTTCATGGTGAAAGATCGGCGCGAGCAAAAGGCCATCTGGTTTGGATTTGATAGCCGATTTAATGGATTTTAAAAATGATGCTTTGTTATAAAGGTCAAATGAATTTATTTTTATCTGGACACTGTACTGCGCCCAATCCTTCTCTGCTTTTCGAATGCCGTCAGCCGAAAATTTCCAATACTCGTCTTGCTCTGGGTTTGGAATTACGGCGGTAATTTTAAAGACCTTATTTGAACCCAAAGTGCGTGCGAGAAGATTAGGTGTGTAGCCTGTTTTCTCCACGATAGCCATTATC
>CBQWHS010000826.1:0-2373 GCA_967728665.1 uncultured Chryseosolibacter sp.
AAGGCTTCTAATTCAACTGATTCGATTTCTCCATCGACTCAATCTCGCCTGAAAGGTCAACGTTCAGTTGTTCAAAATACGAGTTGCTTTCGGCTTGATATTTATCGAAGTAATTGTAAATAGGTCGAACTACTAAAAATAGCAATATTAGAATTGACAGTATGATAATTATTTTTTTCTTCAATTCGCTCATTTATCATTTGTCGCAACATTGACAGTCTGAACAAATTCTTCTCCTAAATCGAAATGCTTTCGCGCGAGACATTGAAGACAACGTTCACATATAAAGCGTGCCGGCAGTTCAAATTAATAATTAATCTTCATTTCGTTAATGCTGAGATTGGCGTTATCGATAAAGACAAAATGAATTAAGGACGAATTCTAAAATATCATTGAAGGAGAAGCTGATGTATCGTATCAATCTTAGGATAGCCTAACTAACCAAAAACTTCGAGCCATAACGAAGATAAAACTTTAAGCCACAAGTCACCGCGCCATAGCAGAAACATTTGTTAACGGTTCGTTGTTTTTCAATTTTATTTACTTGTCGGCTTTAAAAATAAATGTGTCGCACTGTGGGTTTCTATAACTTTTAATTTAGTTAGTTCAATTAGTCTATTGTTTCGTGTATCAAAAAGTCGTGTTCCATTACCAAGTAATATGGGTGCGATATGGATGTGTATTTCATCTAATAAGTCGGCTTGTAAAAATTGTTGGGCTACGGTTGCGCCACCCATAACCAATATGTCCTTTTCCTTTGCAATAGATTTCGCCCGTAATAAGGCAGTTTGTATTCCATCGTTAACAACAGTAAAACCTTTAATTACATTCATGTTTTTAGAACTTAAAATTAATGCAGGAACAGGGAAAGGCGATTGACTTTCCCAAACCCCATCAATGGCAGTTATGTAAGTCCTACTTCCCAAAATTACAGCGCCACAATTTTTGAACATCTCAGAGGCGACTCCCTCATCTTCCTTTTCTTTGTTCGCAAATAGCCATTTATGTAATAATTGACCGTTTAGGCCCATTGGATTTTCTTGTGTGATTGCCTGTCCTGCTGTAAAGCCATCTAATGACATTGTAATGCTTAAAAAAACCTTTCCCATGTTTTTTTAGTTATCTTCTTAGCTCAAACATATTATATTTAATTTACTCAAGGGCACTTAGCATGTGATGTCGATTCATGCTCAGATCTCCAGATATTCAGTATGCTACGCGAACGCATTGTTTCAAAATCATGAACGTAAAAATTCCCGAGGCAATTCTATTGATATCCTAAGTGCCCAACTACGAGCCGTTCTTCAAAAGCTTTTCTTATCGCCTGCGCTTTTGTATTAACCTTTAATTTCCGGTAGATATTTTTTAAATGCGTCTTTACTGTTTCATTGGCAATAAACAATTCACTGGCTATTGCAGTGTGGGTTTTTCCCTGCGCAAGGAGCTTAAGTACCATTGATTCCCGTATCGATAAGGGTGAAACATCGTTTATATGCATTGATCGGATAAGATAACGTGAGATCAGCGGGTCGAGTGGTGAACCACCACTTTCCATCGCAGTCAGGGCCTCTGTCAGTTGAGGCAAACATTTTCTTTTTAGCAGATAACCAGAAGCACCTTGTGCAAGAGTGTGAAAAACTATCTGCTCGTCACTGTAATTTGTGATCACCAGAATGTCTATTCCAGGTACTCTCTCTCTAGCTCTTGATATAAAATCTGTACCCCTCAATTCGGGAAAATCCAGATCCATGATAATGATCTCGGATAGATCATCTTTCAATTTCTTGAGCGCTTCCACATTGTTGTGGTACACTTTATTTATCCGAAACCGTTCAGAATTTTTTAGAATAGCAGACACGGCAGTACAAAAACTTTCATCAGTATCGATTAGGGTAATTCTTTTTCTGAGCATTGCTGGTTGATTTATATATAAAAAAATATCCTTAAAGGCATCGATGTTATTTTGAATAACTTCCAATGCCAAAAAAGTTGAATTCAATTTGTTACGCAGTCCTTTTCACATCCATTAACGTTATTGTGGCGCTTGAAAAAATTAATTATTCCACAACCCACCAGGACAAAAGGAGCTACTAGCTTAACTATCCATGGTAATCCTCAAAAAAAAAGAGGGCTGCATGGACAGCCCCTTTTTTTATCACGCTATAAATTATTGCACGTACTCATCCGTTAATAATCTTACGGCCCCAGCACTATTCACCACTTTGTAAGTGAATTTAAAGCGCTTGGTTACTGGATCAGCTTGTAAAATGGTTGCGTCATCAGTCAATACGATCCCACTAGGTTGAAAACTATCTTTAACATCGTCAGGATTTATCTTCACTGTAAAATTGCTAAGAACGCCACCGGTATTCG
>CBQWHS010000827.1:0-2368 GCA_967728665.1 uncultured Chryseosolibacter sp.
AGAGAACTCGCAAAGATCTGTTAAGGCGCTATCGAACGTGCCATTAAGAATATTGGCTTCATGCTCAAGAAAAACGGATGTGCTCGCATTAATTAGTTCACCAATAGTAAGTGCCCGCAGCGTGCCCAATTTCTCAGTTAGACCCGACGATGATTTTAGCTTTTGTCGATCAAGTTTTGCTCTAAGAATACCGGAAAGAAGCTCGACAGTTTCTTCAAAGCTGATCAATCCCAGCCTGCATCCGTCTTCCAAGTCAATAATACTGTAGCAGATATCATCAGCCGCTTCAACGAGAAATGCCAGAGGATGTCTCGACCACGCGAGACCGTTGTTGACTAATTTCAACTCTTGCGCTATTTCTTCAAATTGAATTCTCTCAGATTGAAAGAATCCAAATTTCTTTTGACTCTTCTTCTTTTTATTTCGTGACGGAAAAAATGAAGGACAAGGATATTTTGTAAACGCTCCCAGCGATGCGAACGTTAATTTCAATCCGTACTCATCTTTATTTAGAATTCGAAAGCCTTGTGCATTACCTTCGAAGTGCAACAAATCTTCCCATTGTTCCTGTGTTACTTTTGATTTAAAGGATTGTCCAATGGCATTCTCCTTAAAGAAATCTGAAATCGCATCTTCACCGGCGTGTCCGAATGGAGGATTACCCAAGTCGTGTGCAAGTGACGCTGCAGCTACAATTGCACCAAAGTCAAACAGCGAGAAATTATTTTTCAGACCTGGATGTCGTTGAATAATTACTTCGCCGACTTTCTTGGCGAGAGATCTTCCAACACTGGAAACTTCGAGACTATGCGTTAGCCTCGTGTGAACAAAGTCCTCCTCAGGCAACGGATGCACTTGTGTTTTATCTTGCAACCTGCGAAACGGATGCGAGAAAATAATCCGATCGTAATCCTGTTCGAACGCGCTTCTATGCGATGAATTTGAATCGGATTTTTGATTGAAACGTGTTGAAGATAATGATGAGAGCCAATCCATGTTGTCAGATGTTCAACTTAAGCAGTGGAATGAAATTGAAGTCTTTGGAGTGAGTGTGATTAAAAAATGCAGATTAGATATTTCGATATTGATAGTTATTATCAACGATAGTCCAGCGAATCATTTTGCAAATTAATTCTTTTCCTAACGCTTTACAATCACTTCAGCGCCAACGGATCTTGCGCCAGCAATTTGGTGAGGATAATATATAACTCCGGCATTTGTTGACTGAACTCCAGCGGCCGCTCAAAAAAGTTTTCTACTGCAACGCTGAAAAATTCCTGCTCATTTGTGCATGCGTAAGGACGAAGGAAAGTTTGTGATGAAAATGATTCGTCATGGCAAACACGGTGTGCATAGTCATCAAACTGAGTCAGCAACTCTTCTTCAAACGGAGGAAATTCTTCACTTCGTACCATCTGCTCAAAACGAAGCGCGTGAGCCATTTCATGCAGTCCAAGATTTCGTGAGTCGTTTGGGACAATGTAACCATCAATGAAGCTTTGCCAGGAAATAACGATTATTCCGAATCGAGGATTTACTTCACCCTTGTGATATCGCCTCGTGATTCTTGAATAATAGTCATTTGGATACACGAGAATCTTGGTGAAGTAACTCAGATAAATGTTGGGCAGACCGAATGTCAACTGCACCGCTGACGCCGCAATCAAAACCTTCGCCTCGATTGTTACTTCATCTACATTTCTTGGAATGAATTGTTTTCCATAGATAAATGAGGCCACTTTGCGCTCGAATTTCACTTTGTTGACAGGTGAAAGGTCCTGATAATACTTAAAATATTTCTGGAGTATTTCCTTGTACTTCGGCGGCACCGGAAGCAATAAACTTTTTACCGGTGCAGCTTTGCGTCCAGCATACTTATACGTGCTTTGGAATTCGTTCTTGTAGCGATAAAAAATTATAACGACAACGCCAATGAAGATCAGAACGCTGATCATCACTAAATTTTTCGGAGAATGTTATTGATCGAACAATTATCCAAAAGCTTTACTTTCAATTCTGCGATTCTAACTCGCTCTTGTTTCATTGTGTCGCGATCACGAATGGTAACAGTGTCGTCTTGAAGTGTCTGATGGTCTATCGTAACGCAGTATGGAGTGCCGATTGCATCTTGCCTGCGATAACGTTTACCGATAGCATCTTTCTCTTCATAAAAGCAACGAAGGTCAAACTTCAACTCATTCATTACTTGTTCAGCTTTTTCAGGGAGGCCATCGTTTTTGGTCAATGGAAGAACTGCAACTTTGTGTGGAGCTAACGGAGCCGGTATTCGCAATACAACACGTTCACTTCCGTCTTCAAGTTTTTCTTCATGATAAGAATTTGAAAGCACAGACAAGAACATCCGATC
>CBQWHS010000828.1:0-2348 GCA_967728665.1 uncultured Chryseosolibacter sp.
CTAAGCGGTCACAAATTAGTCGAGTTCACAGCGCAAGAGCGAACAAACTTTGAAAAATACATTCGCAATGGTGGTTTTGTTTTTGTTGATGATTGCAACCATGATATCGATGGATTATTTGCCAAATCATTTGAATCACAGATGGACAGAATTTTCGGCGAGGGTGTATTAAAGAAAATTCCAAAGACGCATAGTTTGTACTCAATTTTTTTTTCGTTCGATGGTCCGCCTACAACATCGCAGGAATTGAATGGTTGGGGCGATGACATTGTACACGATTATTTAAAAGCAATTGAGATCAATGGTCGCATTGGCGTGCTCTACAGCAACAAAGATTACGGTTGCGAATGGGATTACGATTTCAGAAACAAACGTTTTTATAGTATAGACAACACGCGCTTCAGCGTAAACATTGTTATGTATGCGTTAACGCGATAAATTTTTGAAATTGGAATTATGACACAGGATCTAAAAGAAGCGGAAAAGTCGGTTCGTGAGATTATCGCAAAGCTTCAATTACTTAAACACGAGATTCAAAAAGTGATTGTCGGCCAAGAAGAAACCATCGATCAGTTGTTAATAACATTTCTTGCAGGGGGTCATGCCTTGCTAGAAGGTGTTCCTGGACTTGCCAAGACGTTGATGATCCGGACGCTGTCGGAAGCAATCGATTTGCGCTTTCGTAGAATACAATTCACGCCAGACTTGATGCCATCAGACATTATCGGAACTGAAATATTGGAGGAAGATCACGGCACTGGAAAAAGATTTTTCAAATTCAATAAAGGACCGATTTTCGCGAATATCATTCTTGCCGATGAAATAAATCGGACTTCTCCAAAGACACAATCTGCACTGCTTGAGGCAATGCAGGAATTTGAAGTAACTTATGGAGGAACAACTTATAAACTGGAGCGCCCATTTTTTATTCTGGCAACTCAAAATCCAATTGAACAAGCGGGGACATTTCCATTGCCTGAAGCACAGCTCGATCGTTTTCTTTTGTACATCAGAATTTCTTATCCAACAGCGGAAGACGAAAGATCGATACTTGAAAGCACAACAGGTCGCCGGGTAACATCAATTCAGAAAATCTTATCAGGTCCGGAGATACTTGAAGCACAACAACTCGTTCGTGAAATTCACATCGGACCAGAAATCATTGCAAACGTAACACAGATCGTACGCTCTACACGGCCGAAAGATTCCGAAAGCAAAATGGTGAAAGACTGGGTACGATGGGGTGCTGGTCCACGGGCGGGTCAGGCAATGATTCTCACAGCAAAAGCCCGTGCACTGCTACTGGGAAGATTTGCAGTTACAATGGATGATATCCGGCATGTTGCGTTGCCTGTGCTTCGTCATAGAATTCTTTTGAATTTTAGAGCAGAGGCCGAAGGAATTACAACCGATCAAGTGATCGAATCTTTGTATAAAGAAATCAGCGAACGACATAAACATATTTTGTGATCGATGGACTCTCGTCTCAAGGAACTTTTAAAACCTGAAATCATCAATACCATGAATGGGCTTGAGCTCATTGCACGAATTGTTGTGGAAGGTTTCATGAGCGGGAGTAATAAAAGCCACGCGATCGGCACAGGACAAGAATTCAATCAATATCGGAACTACGAACCGGGTGATGATTTACGACAACTCGATTGGAAAATGTATGCAAGGTCTGAACGCTATTACATCAAACAGGCCGACATCGAAACTAACATCACCGTTAAATTTATCCTGGACTCGAGCAATTCCATGAACCACACTGAAGATGGGATTAGCAAACTTCAGTTGGCGAAAGTGATTGCCGCGGCACTGGCTTATCTTGCACGGAAGCAAGGCGATACCTTTGGACTCGCTTCAATTAACAACGCTGGGATACGAATACTTCATCCGCGTTTCGAACAACAACAATTCATGCGATTTCTTCATGAACTTATTTCCATTCAAGCCTCTACTACTTTCCGAAATCACGGAATTGAACAACTGCTCGATCATCATGGAAAGGAGATGATTGTTTTCTTAACCGACATGTATGATGAGGAAAATGATATCCTGAAATTTATTTCGCGTTTGAAAACGACTCGTAATGAAGTTATCGTATTTCATTTAGCAGGAAAACATGAAATGGAACTGGACTATGGTGGTCCGCTCACATTCAAAGATCTTGAATCAGGTGCGTTGGTTAAAGTAGATACACGAACCCAGCAAAAATTGTACACTGATAAAATAAATGAATGGATAACCGCCCTGAAAAATTCCTTACTTGAAAAAGGTATCAACTATCAATTAATGAAGACAGATGAACCTGTCGATCAAACATTAAGAAATTTTCTAAAAGCCAG
>CBQWHS010000829.1:0-2342 GCA_967728665.1 uncultured Chryseosolibacter sp.
GCCTAAAACAGCCTGAAACAATAATAACCTTCCAGCCGTTTGGTCGAGTTCTCAATCTCGGAACAGACTCACGAGACACGATTTAGGATTTCGACCAATAAGCTCAACGAAGGCTTCGACGCTCGCGGCCGTGATGAGACGTAATGCCAGTAAGCAGAAGACTTTGCCAGATGTCACAACGTTCCAAAATTCTACTCAGAGGCAAACTTCTTTCCCACAGGGCTATTACACAGTCCATTATCATGTACTAGATTTTCCATGAGCCGAAAACAACGGCACCGCCATTAATCAATCCAAGAGTTACGACATCCCGATCTAAAGTCTCGCACGATAACGCTCGAAAAAAAATCTCCTTTCAAATGGAATTGGGCATTCCGTGTGTCGCCAAGCGTGGTTGAAGATTTATGCGAGATAATTGGCCATAAGCCCGCTGCAGTTCTGAACTTCAGCGGGCGAAGTCGGGGTGAGATGATTCGAACATCCGACCCCCACGTCCCTAACGTGGTGCGCTAACCGGGCTGCGCTACACCCCGAATGTTCTAAAATTGGGATGCAATATTAATAATTTGGTTTCATTACCCAAACCAGTAATGACGCTTATGCTCACGACAAGTAATTGTCGGCCGACATAATGCATGTATCTGACTGCCGCCAATCTGGCACGCGAAGTTTGATTGACCAATACACAGACGTTTTTCGATGTTTTTTATTGTATGGATTTTTAAGCCAATGTGTCTCACTCCTAAATCAACCCGGTGTTCATTCTGGCAATAATTTCACATGGAAGGATTTTTGAACGCTGTTTCGAAATTTTCAAGTCATGGATGCTTTTTCAAAAATGATCATTGATGCCGTGGGAAAAATAAAGAACGCGGTTGTCAAAATAGATGTATACAAAAATGTGAACGGCAAAGTACGAGCCGCCGGCTCAGGCTCTGGATTTATCTTTTCCTCCGATGGATTAATCTTTACCAACAGCCACGTTGTACATGGAGCAGAAAAAATAATGGTTAGCCTGCTCAATGAAAATGAGATCGAAGGCGAGCTGATTGGTGAAGATCCGGACACCGATTTAGCGATTATTAAAATTTATACACATGGTTATTCTGTCGCGAAACTTGGTGATGCAACGGATTTGCAAATCGGTCAATTTGTAATCGCGATTGGTAATCCTTACGGCTATCAGCACACTGTGACGACCGGTGTCGTGAGCGCATTGGGGCGAAGTCTAAGAACACAATCCGGCAGATTAGTTGATAATGTTATTCAATCCGATGCAGCATTAAATCCAGGGAATTCAGGCGGACCAATGATCAATACTGACGCAGAGGTGATTGGCGTAAATACCGCGATGATCAACGGGGCGCAAGGATTGAGTTTTTCCGTTGATATTAACACAGCCAAGGAAATCGCCAGCCAACTAATCAAAGATGGGAAAGTCTTTAAAGCATATTTGGGACTGGGCTTGCAAGAAGTTCCGATCAATCAAAAAATTCTCCGGCACTATCACCTTCCAAATCAAAAAGGTTTGTTCATCGTGAGCATCGAACCAAATTCCCCTGCTGCATTATCGCAATTAAAGGATGGAGATATCATTGTTTCGTTCAATGGAAAGCCGGTTAATACTATGCACGAACTCTTCAAAGAATTGACGCGAAAAGATATTCTCACGGCAGTTGATATTTCCGTGATTCGACATACTGAAAAAATGAATTTTACAATCTTTCCGACGACTCGATAATGAATCAAACTCTTGTTATCAGGCATTGGAATATTCCTGCACAGGTTGCCCAATAAAATTAACGACATGAGAAACAACTTCCTGTGACCGAAGATTATGCCCAAGGCCGGTCGTGGTGATCAATTTGGATTTACTCCAATCCTTCTCCAATCGAACTGCATAACGATACGGAGCTTCCAAGTCTCCCTCGTCATGGATGATAAGCCCTCGGTGATTTAACGATCCGGCAAATGTTGCCGTTGAAAAAAATTCCGGTTTCACATTATAACGCCGTAGAAATTCTTCGATGACGAGGTCGATCGTTTTTTGAGAAAGTTTCAACGTGTTCTTGAATACAGAAATAAAATCATCAGCTTCTCCCGGAGGCGCCATTAATACTATTTTTTGGACTTGAAGCAGCGGCAAGCGATACAGCGTGTAAAGTAATGTGAACCCACCAACAGAATGCCCTACAATGGCATCGAAAGAACCTTGTTGCTTGATAAAATTTTCCACTACCTCACTATACAGAGGAACTGTTAAAAAATTTCCGGAAGAAAGGCCATGACCGGGTGCATCAATCGAGTACACCGTATACTGCTCTGGCGATAAAGCATCGATA
>CBQWHS010000830.1:0-2342 GCA_967728665.1 uncultured Chryseosolibacter sp.
AATCGACCTTTTCACTGATGCAATCATCTTCACACTCACCTCGCGCTCCGCACCACTGCCTGCATCGAGATAAATAGTTTGTAATCCCAACATTTCACCTGCCAAGGCCGTACAGGCTGCGAGCGAATATTTATCTTCCGGAATCGGCATCGTGTTGCTGATGTACGCAACCGAAGTCATCTTACCAGAATTGATCAGCATGTAGCCCGTAGGAATCACTTCAAGTTTTGTATTGCGTATGATCGGGGCAGCGATTACATGTTGCCCGATTAGCAGTTCTGGATTTCTTCCGGATATTAAACTTAAAAACAAAATAGCATCTGCATGAGAGTCAATCTGCATCGAGTTTCCGGGAAACAAAATCACAGGAATGCTGACGCTCTTTTTTATTTGCTTGACAACATCAGAAAGATTGGTAGTAGTGATAAGGCTTCCGCCAACAAAAAAATAATCCACGCAATTTTCGTTTGCGAGGTTGATCAGGTATTGAAGTTTTGCCGCATCATCAACCTTGTCGGGATCAATTAAGACAGCAATTGATTTTTTACCCAGTTTATGCTTTTCCTGAAGGCTCTTAAGAAGGCTCATTCGATTTTGATTTCTTGTCGCTCTGCGCCTCGAGAAACTCCGTCAGTTTATCTTTTGCAAGAGCTAGCAAGTACATTGATGCCTGGCTTGCTAGCGCTGTACCGATCTGGGCAATCACGCCAGGTATAACAGGCGGCTCTGCAACATATGTCGCTGCCTCCTGGGAAGTCTCCGGTTTTTCCTGGATTAATCTAATTTTTGCAGCCTTTGATTTCTTTTTGCGCTTCGAACCTGAGAAACTATTAATGACGAAATAGGTCACCGCTAACGCGCCTCCTATTATGATGGCGTTAGTAATCATTTTTTCAGTACGCTCAGAGATCAATCTTGCTTCGTCCTCGAGCTGTTCGCGATGCCTCGCTGCTTTCTTTAGCAGTTGCCCTTTAACAGGATCATCCGTTTCTAACAGTTCCATAACACTACTTCTTTTTCTTGTTTAAACCTTCTCTTACTTTATGTTCTACTTTTTGAATCAGTTTCTCACGGAGACCGAACAACACAGCACCAATAATCAAATAGAATCCGCCTACAATTCCAAAGCCCGCAAATGTTCCAATGCTCTCGCTAATCTTAAACGCAATAGCCGTGCTGAAGAATATAAGCACGACTGCAAAAACGAACGCTATGACCAGATAAACCAAAGCGTTCGACAGTCCTTTTGCAAACTCTTCCTTTGCCTCAATTTTTAACAGCTCGACACGAGTTTCAACGTAACCGCTTAAGTTTTCGATCAGACTATCAACTTTAAAAAACCTGGCAAGTGATTCTCGTAACATAGTTCAACTCCTTATGCAATATAGACAGAAGAATTCTAGTCTAAAAAGCTTATACCAAAACCATTATTGTGTCACGTAAATGATAAGAAATGGAATGAAAAAAAACGTGGCCAAAATAAAAATCAAGATCAGGTACTTATGATCCGCACAAATCTTACCGAACGATTTTGCTGTGGCTAAGATCACTTTTTCCATCGATGCGATCGGAAAGAAAACCAGGACCCCAAACAGGTTAAAAAGAAAGTGCGCGATGGCAATACTCATCACTCCTGCAGACGACTGACTTAACGTTGCTGCAAAAAACGCTGTGATAGTCGTTCCCAGGTTTGCTCCCAGAATAAACGGAGTTGCTTGTCTCAGTGGAGTGATCCTTTTTGAAACGATGGGTACCACAACTGATGTCGTGATGGTACTGGACCTGATGGCAGCTGTAGTAATTATTCCCCAGGCAAATGATTTAACGCGATTCTTAAAGAAAAATCTACTGAAAGCTTGGGGGGATTTTGCGAGCAGAAGCGATGATATAACTCGCCTGAATAAAAGAATGGAAGCGAAAATTATAATCAAGCCGACTATACCTGCAAAAACAGGATTGATGGATTGGAGAAAATCGTTTACCGGATCGAACAACGACCACACCTTCACTTTACTGGTGGCAATTGTGATGGAGTTACTAAAAAAATAACTGGCAACTTTGTAAGAGATCTTCGAAAGGAAATTATTATACAACTCAAGGGGGAATAAAATCAGAATCGTAAACAGATTAAAAAAGTAATGGAAAGAGCTCGCTGAAACGGCACGTTTAAATTCTTTGCGATTGTTAATAAACCCCAATGAAACTACCATGCTTGTGATCGTGGTGCCGAGATTCGCGCCCATCACAACGGCAACAGCACTTTCCAACTGAATTGAGCCAGAGGCAACCATTGCCACTGCGATTGCCGTAGTAGTCGAACTACTTTGCATCATCGCTGTTAA
>CBQWHS010000831.1:0-2341 GCA_967728665.1 uncultured Chryseosolibacter sp.
GAGGTAAGAGATGTCGAGCTCATTCAGAAACTGGTATGTCTCTAAAAAATCCTCATTCGTTTCGCCAGGAAATCCAACGATCACATCCACGCCAATGCAACAATGTGGCATCAGTTCCTTGATTTTCGCAACGCGCTCAACATATAATTCTCGTTGATACCGTCTGCGCATCGCTTTCAGTATTTTATTCGAGCCCGATTGCAATGGAATATGGAAGTGTGGTACAAATCGTTTAGAACTGGCAACAAATGAAATGATCTCGTCTGTCAGCAGGTTTGGCTCGATAGAAGAAATGCGAAAGCGGTCGATGCCCTCAACATCATCCAATTCATGGATTAAATCAATGAAACGTTCAACACGCTTGCCGTTTTGAAGTCCAAAGTCTCCCGTGTTCACGCCGGTGATTACGATCTCACGAACGCCAGTCGTTGCAATCTCTGTTGCTGTCTTCACGATATTTTGAATGCTATCACTTCGGCTGCTGCCGCGTGCTAACGGGATCGTGCAAAAGCTGCATGAATAATCACAACCATCCTGGACCTTCAAAAATGTTCGTGTTCGATCGTGGAGTGAATAAGAAGTATTGAAAGTGCTCGCCTGCTGAATTTCTGATGCCAGCACTTTCGCCTGAGGTTCGCGAACAAAGCCATCGAGTAATTCTACCAGTCGGAATTTTTCTGCTGCGCCAAGCACTGCATCAACACCCGGGATTTCAGAGATCTCTTTTGGTTTTAGCTGCGCGTAACAACCGATGATGGTCACATAAGCGTCAGGCGAAATTGCGCGTGCTTCACGAACAATCTTGTGACATTTCTTATCGGCATTTTCAGTAACCGAGCATGTATTGATAATGAAAATATCAGGAGTATCTGTGAAGTCGACTTTCTTATAGCCTTTTTCCTCGAACATCCTTGAAATGGTGGAGGTCTCCGAGTAATTAAGCTTGCATCCCAGCGTGTAAAAAGCTACTTTTTTCATGATCGAACTGCAAATTTAATCAAAAAGTATTGGCCGATCGATTTCAGGTTTGCGATCTATGATTTGAGTTTCAACTTTCCATTACTTGCGCCCATCCAGTTACAGAGCTGATAAAGCAACCGTGCTCCAACGTTTGCGTCCCAGTCGTCCCGCCCTGGCGAAACTTCATTCAAATCGAAACCGATTATTTTCCTTCCGGATTGCACAAGTCTTTTTAAAAGGAAGACAACCTGCTCGAACTCCAGGCCGCCTGGGACCGGAGTGCCGGTGTTAGGGCAAAGCTTTGGATTGAGCCCGTCAATATCGAAGCTGATGTAAACAAGGGGAGGAAGCGCTTTAATTATATTATCACACACATGTTCCCATGAGACACCACGAAACATTTCGTCCTTAATGTCCTGGTCGAAAAAAGTTACCACGCGGCCCATGGCGCGATCGATCACATTTAATTCCTCATCGCAAAAGTCCCTTATCCCAACCTGAACTAATCTACCGACCGCCGGAATTTTCAATGCATTAAACATTACGGATGCGTGCGAATAGGTAAATCCCTCGTAGCCTTTGCGTAAGTCTGCATGCGCGTCAATCTGCAGTACACCAAAACGATCGTAGGTTTCGCTCAACGCCCTTAAGAATCCTAGGGGTGTGCTGTGGTCGCCTCCAAGCAATCCCACAAGTTTGCGCTCTTTAATCCATTTTGCAGTGACCGACTTTACATAGATGTTGAGGTTCTCACTTCCTTCGTTGACTTTGGTTGTCACCGGATTTCCGGCGATCAGTTTTTCTCCACGCTCCAGGCTTTTAATATGTGTTGAAGAAAGTTCACGCAACCGTTTACTTTCTTCATAGATGTCTTCGGGAATCGGCAGCATGGTAACGCCAAGTTTCCAGGCATCGTCAATATCGCGAAAAGCGAGATCAACCTGTGATGAAGCTTCGAGGATTGCTTTTGGTCCCAACGCTGTTCCGGTGTGATATGAAACGGTAACTTCCCAGGGAATTGCGATGATCACCACTTCTGCAGTCTCTGGAGAAAATGGGAGGCCAAACAAATTTCCGGCGATGCCAGGCCCATTGCAATCAAAACGTTCGATCAGTTCATCTTTCGACATCTGCTCGTTAATTTTTAATCGCAGCAGGAGTGAGGTACTCGATCAATACTCCGTTGCCTTGACTGACTTCCATCCACGTTGAACAATTAAAATGAATGATGACACAACTTCCAGTCGCCATGTCACCGATTTCCGCTTTCGTTAGATATTCTGCCAGGTATGAGACCACCGGATTGTGACCCACACAACAGACATGGTTGAAGGAGTCGTCTATCTGTGTTATGAATTGAAAAAATGTTCGTGTACTGGCT
>CBQWHS010000832.1:0-2339 GCA_967728665.1 uncultured Chryseosolibacter sp.
CTTCAAGTTTTTCTTCATGATAAGAATTTGAAAGCACAGACAAGAACATCCGATCGAGACCAACTGATGTCTCCACAACATATGGCACATAAGATTGATTATCCTCGCCATCGAAGTATTGAAGTTTTTTCCCCGAAAATTTTTCGTGACTCTTTAAGTCAAAATCCGAACGTGAGTGAATCCCTTCAAGCTCTCTGAATCCCATTGGGAAATTAAATTGAATATCACACGCTGCTTTTGCGTAATGAGCCAGATTCAAATGATCATGGAAGCGATAGTTTTCAGCCCCTAACCCAAGGGTCTGATGCCAACGCATTCGTTTTTCTTTCCAGTATTCGTACCACTTGCCTTCTTCACCTGGCTTTACAAAAAACTGCATTTCCATTTGCTCAAATTCCCGCATACGGAAAATGAATTGACGTGCTACAATTTCGTTTCGGAAAGCTTTACCGATTTGTGCGATTCCAAATGGAATTTTCATCCGTCCTGTTTTCTGTACGTTCAGGAAATTGACAAAAATGCCCTGGGCAGTTTCTGGTCTCAAGTAGATCTTGTTGGCGTCATCCGCTAGTGAGCCAATTTCTGTTGAGAACATTAAGTTGAACTGGCGAACTTCCGTCCAATTTCTCGTACCTGATATGGGGTCCGCTATTTCGAGATCATCAATTATTTTTTTCATTTCCGCCATGTCGCTGTCATTCATGGCTTTCTTCATCCGCTCGTTTATCTCGTCGATTTTCTTCTGATACTCCACCACTCTCGGGTTCGTGGAAATAAACATCGCTTCGTCAAAATTTTCAAATCGTTTGGCAGCTTTGTCGACTTCTTTTTTTATTTTCTCTTCGAGTTTTTCGATGTATCCTTCGATCAATTGGTCAGCGCGATATCGTTTTTTTGAATCTTTGTTATCGATCATCGGATCATTGAAAGCGTCCACGTGGCCAGAAGCTTTCCAGGTTGTGGGATGCATAAAAATGGCAGAGTCGATTCCCACAATATTGTCGTGGAGCAACGTCATAAACTTCCACCAATATTCTTTGATGTTGTTCTTGAGCTCGGCACCATTTTGACCGTAATCATAGACGGCACTCAGACCATCATAAATTTCGCTTGATGGAAAAATGAATCCGTATTCCTTTGCGTGAGAAATAACATTTTTGAAAAGATTGTCTTCTTGCTGTGCCATAGGCCGCAAATATAAGACTAGGAATTAAATCCGCTGACAGAAATTCGTAACAATCAATCGCGCTAAAAGAAAGGTTTCGAGCAAAATCATTTCTGCGGTTTAAGAATCACCACTGAAGGTGTGTGCTGCAACCAGTTATGCCGGTTCCGGGTCAGGTCTTTCCAGCCTGAGTAGCTCACCATGACGAGATTGAACCCCGCAAGGAAGGTGGCTGTGATCTGGTGACTTTCGTAAACCTGCATTGATTTTGGGTTTCCATTATTGATCTTATCAATTGCCATGGAAAAGATCAAATTATTTTTAATCAACCGGTTTGGGTCGGAAATAAAAACCTGGGCGTTGTTGTTTTGAATGAAACGTTCCGCGAAGGATATTAAAAACAGATCATTGAAATCCTGAAGCGCGAGTAAGATCCTGTCGGCGAGTTCAAAGTCTTTATCAACCAAGACGCCAACATGACCATTAGTTTCTTCCAGAAAAGTTTTCACTTTTCCTCCTACTACGTCATCACTGAAAAGTGATTGTGATCCTCCGACGAGTAAAAGATCATACTTTCCTTTATTGGCTTCACGGGTGATCTCTTTGTTAATTTCGTTTGTAGCCCTGTACAAAGTTTTCACTTCAATGTTGAGATTCTGCGCTTCGTGTTTCACTAACCTGAAACTTTCGCGTTCGTATTCTCTCGCTTCTTTTGGATTAATATCGGAGCTCGGAGTCAGGTGAAAGGCTGTGATGTCAACCTCTTCAGTCTTTTTATGTGTAAGCTGATCGGCAAGGCGAAGCAATTTTTTCCCTTTGATCGGAGGACCAAAGGAGATAAGAATTTTGAACTTGTTCGCGACAGTTGAAAGTGCGGCACTGGGTTCTGGAAAAAAATAATTGATTGCATCGAGCGCTGGCCCTGTCATGAACGTTGTCACCAACGCCATGATCACCATCATTGCGAAAACTTCTGGCGTCAGCACACCGAGATCGTAGCCGATATTTAACACAATTAATTCCATCAGTCCACGAGTATTCATCAACGCTCCGATGGATAAACTGTCGCGCCACGATTGGCCAACAAAACGCGCGGCAAAGGCGCTGCCGAAGAATTTGCCAACAACTGCGGTAAGAATAATGTATCCGCTTACTTTCCAAAGATCCACATCAT
>CBQWHS010000833.1:0-2338 GCA_967728665.1 uncultured Chryseosolibacter sp.
TGGTAATGGGAATTGAAGATTGGCAAAAAGCTTTTGAACGTGCGGGCTTTAAGCACGCGATACAAGCGAAGCTTGCACCAACACCTTCAGAGTTGCCCAATTGGAGTTTGGAAGATTCTCAGCATTCGGCCGTCGTCTACAAGCCATCGTCTATCGCTAATGCGGCCGGTCCTATTATTACTGATCCTCGAAGTGGTGAGATCCTCGAAAGCCATATTAACTGGTATCACAACCTCATGTCTATACTACGCAATTGGTACTTTATCCAATGTTCACCGGTGGACCAGCGCGCGCAGAAAATGAAGTTTGATGATGAACTAATGGGTCAACTTATTAGGTCAGTAGCGGCACATGAAGTCGGTCACTCATTGGGACTCACGCATAATTTCGGAGCAAGTTCAACAGTCCCCGTTGAAAAATTACGCGACCGTGTATGGCTCGATGAACATGGCCACACTCCCTCGATTATGGACTATGCGAGATTTAATTATGTAGCACAGCCTGAAGACAGTGTCTCACAGCGAGGTTTGATTTCGCGAATTGGTGAGTATGATATGTGGGCAATCGAGTGGGGATATCGCTGGTATCCGAATTTAAAAAATGCCGAAGACGAAATTCCCATGCTAAATAAATGGGTAACGAAAATGCAAGAAAACAAAAGTTTATGGTATGGATCGGAAATGTCATCGGATGATCCGCGAAGTCAAACGGAAGACCTCGGGGACAACGCCATGCTTTCTGGCGAGTACGGCATCAAGAATCTCAAGCGGGTAATGAAAAATTTGCTGAACTGGACATATGAAGAAAACGATGGCTATAAAGACCTGACAGAAATTTACACTGGGATATCGGCGCAGTTCGATTATTATCTCAGTCATGTGCTTCAGAATATTGGGGGCATTTATGAAACACCAAAATCGCCTGCTCAATCAGGCCCGGTATTTCAGATGGTTCCGTTGCAGACACAAAAAGAGGCAATGGCATTTCTCAAGACACATATTTTTACAACTCCAACGTGGTTGTTAGACACCATGGTGCTTGCACGAACAGGCGAGTCGCCAACACAGACAATCAGTAAATCGCAAGACATGGTACTTCAGCATTTGCTTAGCACAGCCACACTCAGTAAGCTGGCTGTGGGCGAGGCAATGTATGGGGACAAGTCGTATAGACTGATTGATTACTTCAATGATCTGGATGAAGTGATGTGGTCTGAACTTAAAAACTACAAGCCTGTCGATATTTATCGTCGAAATTTGCAGCGAACTTATCTCGATCGCCTGGTAGAATTATCGAATAAATCTGGCAAAGATTATCGTGATGTTGCGCCGATATTGAAGATCAAAATAAAAGACATTCAGGGCATTATTCACAAAGCCATTTCGCGGACGAAAGATCCGATCACGTTGTACCATTTGAAGTTCATGGAAGATAAATTGAACCAGGCGATGATGCATCAGTCCAATCCTTAACGTTCGGCTTTCTACCGCAGCAAGGGGTAAGATCTATTTCAATCATCACCATCGGTAAACTCCTTTGGCGGTCCTTGTAAATTTTAAGCATTTCATTACTATTTAAGCGTAAACTGGAATTCTTAAATTCAGTTATGCTTAAAAATTTTTTCAAAACAGCTTTGCGGAATATTCGCAAACACAAGGCCTATTCCATTATTAATTTCCTTGGCCTTACCTGTGGCCTTGGACTTGCATTGTTAATTTTCTCTTATGTGAGATCTGAAACAAGTTTCGATACTTTCCATTCGAAACTTGATCGGTTATACCGAATAAAATATGTTGCGCCAAATGGACTTCAGATAGCATCCTCACCACCGCCGATAGCTCCGCTGATGAAGGATTATTTTCCTGAAGTCGAGGAAGCTTGCAGAATGTATGCAAGAAACGTTACGATTTCCTTGCCTGAGTCCCAACAATCTTTTGAGGAGACGCGCGTGTTTTTTGCAGATTCCTCCATCACACGGCTCTTCACATTCCAAACTATTCGTGGCGACATGCGGCACGCGCTGCAGCAAAAATTTACTGTGGTCATTACCGATGAAATGGCGAAGAAATACTTTGGGGACAAAGATCCGATAGGTGAGACATTAATTTTTCATGGGAACCAGTCATTTAAAGTTATCGCGGTGGTAAATAAGTTTCCTGAAAACTCACACATCCAGTTTAACATGCTCGTGCCGTATGACAATATGTTTGACCTGGAAACGCCAGCAACGGCTACTGCCTTGCGTAATAATCTTTCCGTTAATTTTATCATCAGTCACTCATACACTTACGTACTGCTGAAGTCTGGCGCTGATCCTTCAAATGTCGATAAAAATATG
>CBQWHS010000834.1:0-2337 GCA_967728665.1 uncultured Chryseosolibacter sp.
ATAAGCGTTCCGCTTGGCGGTTTAATTTCTGCAAGGCCCGATCCACTACTCCGTTTGCCTGTAGGAAACGGATTATTTCTGCACGCATCCAAAATCAACATGTTCAAGCCTTCGTCATTCGTAAATTCCATTGTACGAATAATTCCAGTCAACGGAACTGCCTTCAATTTTACATCCAGTGCTGATTGAATGTTGGCATCGACAGGAACAAGATAATTTGTTCCGTCAATCTCCATACCATGACCTGCATAATAGAAGAGGGAAACATTAGCATCTTGTATGCGGTCGCCAAAAGTGTAGATCGCATTTTTCATTTGCTCGTAGCTAGCATCATTTGCTTGCAACACTTCAAAGCCCAGCTCCTTCAACACCTGTGCCATCGCGTTTGCATCGTTGATTGTGTTGTTCAATTTCCCAGCTTGCGCATAGTTTCCGTTTCCGATAACTAATGCAAGGCGTTTATTGAATTGATGAGCCGCTTGCGTTTGCTTAGGTGCAGCAGAAGGTTCACACGTTACATAAATATCTTTTTCAGTAACAACATTTTGATTGTTCTGAACAGCAATCTTGATTCTGTTTTTTCCTTTTTGAAGTTGAACATCGCTAGTAAAACCCTGGTTGAAATCAAGCGCGGCAGGCTCTCCATTGACAAATACTTTTGTGACCTTGTCTTTACTTTCAACAAGTCCCTCAATCTTTAATGAGGTTTCATGAACAACCTGGTCACCATAATTTCGATTGATGGATGGACGAACAATTTTTATTTCTGCGGGATTATTCCTGATCACTTCATACAAATACACATTTCCGGATACAGTGCCCACGGCAAGCATGTCATTATCATCAGACAAGGCAATACATGATGGACGTTCATCGACCGCCACGCTGCTGCTCACTACAGAGGTTTCCATGTTGAGCATCGATATTGTTCTGGTATCGGATGAAAAATAAGCAACGTTCATTGGGCCTGGACCCATTGCCATTCCATCCGCGCGAAAGCGAAGTGGAATTCGTTTCACTTCCTGACCAGTTGCCCAATCATAAGTAAGAATCATATTTCTTCGTTCAGGCTGGTTGCGGCCTTGCATTCCTCCTTTCGGGATAAAAACTTCTTGCAAGCCTACAACAAACCGATCTCCTCCGCTGTTAGTGGCTGCAGAATGAATCACAGATTTTGATTCTGCATATTCTCCGCTTTGCAATTTTAACTGGCGAAGAAGTTGTTGATTGAATGGATTCCAGGTAACGGCCTCGCCGGTTTTATTTATCGCCGCGAATTGTTGACCGAATCGATCGTACCCAATGTACATGGCGCTGGTGACCGCAGGATTTTTTTGAATTCTCCCCAGCGTCATGTTTGCTTTTAAATCCTGAATCTCAACATTATTATCCTTTGTGAGGAACGAGAGATAATCTTGTGCTGGTGACAAGCAAGCGACCTTAATTCCCTTAGCGAATTGCGCAATCTGATTTTCTTTTGTTTTTGTATTATACTGATTGAACTTGCCATTAGCGTCGAGTACAATAAATTTTTTATCCTGTTCGATAAAATCCTGGAGCATGACTTCGCTTCCGGTCGAAATTTTTGTGACAAGGTCATCCTCATTCACCGAGCGGACAGCAGCATCACCTTTCGCATCAGCTATACCAATAAATTTTGAATCTGCTGAAAATGAAATGGAAGTGATTTCTTTTTCACTTCCTTTTATTTTTTTTAATGGTGATAAATAAACGTCCTGTGCGCGTAGGGAAAAAACGATCAAGATTAATGCTGCAAAAACAAAACGCGCTTTCATGTATTGTTTAATTTAATTTTCCGAGAATGACACCAACACCTAAGTTGATCATCAGCAATTGTCCAGGATCAAAACTTCCTTCACCAAAACTATTTCCGACAGTGAAACTGTAACTGGCGTTGGCGTCAAGGTTAATGTTTTCTTTTATAAAATATTTGATTCCACCATAGGGGCCGAGGTTGACTGTGGAAGCTGTTCCAACAGGAATGTAGTTGATCTCACCACCACCATAAGGCATAAATTTTCCATTGGCAGTTAAGAAAGAATACGTTCCGTATATGCCGAATCCAACATTTGTTTTTAGTTTTTTCTTTTTTGAATCGCTTGAACTTGGCTCAAGAAAAAAACTGATGTTCGGCTTCACGCCGAGCTCGATGTTTGGCGTGAAGAATTGACCGAATTTTATGTAGATGTTTCCGGCAGAAGATTGATAAGTAGTTCCTGCAAATTTTACTTTCTGAGAATAGTAGTTCCCAGAAAATTGAATAGAGAGATCACCTTTTTGTTGTTGTGCGAAACATGTAAGAGAAGTGAACACACT
>CBQWHS010000835.1:0-2336 GCA_967728665.1 uncultured Chryseosolibacter sp.
AAGATTATGATGTTATTCTCCTGGACATGAATTTTACGAAAGATGTGAGCAGCGGCAGTGAAGGTTATTATTGGTTAGAGAAAATTTTAAGTTTAGATCCTTCTGCCGTTGTTGTGTTGATTACCGCTTATGGCGACATCCAGATGGCTGTAAAAGCAATCAAAGCGGGTGCTACAGATTTTGTTCTCAAGCCATGGGAGAATGAAAAATTGCTCGCGACACTTTACTCAGCTATGCGCCTTCGCGAATCGCGCGACACGATCGAAACATTAAAAATAAAAAATCAGGAAATCAATCAGGCGCTGAATGATCGTTACAGCGAGATCATTGGACAAAGTCCCGCAATGCAAAAAATATTTCAGACCATCGATCGTGTGGCGAAGACTGATGCAAACGTATTGATACTTGGGGAAAATGGAACGGGCAAAGAATTAATTGCACGCGCGATACATCGCAATTCATCCCGCAAAAATGAATCATTCGTGAGCGTGGATTTAGGTTCAATCACGGAGACGCTTTTCGAAAGTGAATTGTTCGGACACAAGAAAGGCGCTTTCACGGATGCAAAAGAAGATCGTGCAGGCAGGTTCGAACTTGCAAACGGTGGGACATTATTTCTTGACGAGATTGGAAATTTGTCGATGCCCTTGCAGGCGAAGCTTCTGACTGTCATTCAAAATCGCAAAGTAAGTCGCGTTGGTTCGAATAAGGATACACAAGTCGATATACGATTAATTTGTGCCACCAACATGCCACTTTATGAAATGGTGAAAGAGAATAGATTTCGACAGGACCTGTTATACCGGATCAACACTATTGAGATAGAGATCCCATCGCTGCGAGATCGTTTTGAAGATATTCCACTGCTGGCCAATCACTTTTTGAAACACTACGCCCTCAAATACGAAAAAAGTGTTTCGAGAATAAGTGAAGGCGCGATAACGCGGATGCATAAACATCCCTGGCCTGGAAATATTCGTGAACTGCAGCACTCTATTGAGCGAGCAGTGATCTTGAGTAATGCTAATGTTCTGCAACCTGAAGATTTCAATTTCACACCTTCAGCCGGAAAAGAAGACGGACAATTGAGTCTGGAACAATACAATCTTGAAGAAGTTGAAAAATTATTAATCCGAAAAGTCTTGAAGAAGTATAACGGCAATATTACGCAAGCCGCATCTGAATTAGGATTGACAAGATCTTCGTTGTACAGGCGATTGGAGAAATACGGACTCTAATTCTAGTTTTCGATTTAGGATTTGTACTTTTGGATTGCTCGGTTCGTCACCGACAATTAAAACCTAAAACTTAAAACCTAAATTGAAATTTGGTTTCAACTCCTTCCCTACGCGTGTCTCGATACGCGTGATTTTTTTAGGGATTACCATGGCTTTGTTTAGCTACATGGTAACAAAGCCTAATATGCTTTTTGCTGCTATTCTTACTGCAGTTGTCATCATTATCCTGCTTGTTGAGATATTCCGTTTTGTGAGTCAAACCAATCGAAAGCTCACACGATTTTTGGAGTCTGTGAAGTATTCGGATTTTATTTCCGGATTCACCTCTGATAATAAACTCGGCAAAAGTTTTAAAGATCTAAATGAAGCATTTAACGAAGTGCTCGAAGCGTTTCGGAAAGCTCGCTCAGAAAAAGAAGAGCATTGGCAATATTTGAATTCGGTGGTACAACAGGTGCGCACAGGAATTCTTTCTTTTGATATTGATGGAAATGTACAGCTGATAAACACCAATGCGAAACGCTTCATGGGCGTGAGTAACCTGAAGAACATCAAAGAGCTGATCACGTTGAATCCTAAACTTTACCATTCCATAAACAGTGTCGAACCGGGAAAAAGCGAGTTGTATAAAGGAAGCAATGATTTGTATCTCACTATTCAGGGGACGGAATTACGAATTCGGGCGGTCGATGTCAAACTGGTAACACTCCAGAATATTCAGCCTGAATTACAGAAGCAGGAACTCGAAGCGTGGCAAAACCTGACGCGTGTTCTCCGCCACGAAATCATGAACTCCATTACTCCGATCTCATCCTTAACTTCTACGCTTCGCGAGATTCTTGACCATGACATGGAAAAGAAGGAAACTCATTATGAATTGAAAGAAGAAGGAGCAGATGACTTGCGAGAGGGACTGAGCACAATTGAAAACAGAAGCAAAGGCCTTATCAAATTCATCGACGCATACCGCGAATATACTTCTCTTCCGAAACCGCATATGAGCACCGTTCGGATAAAAGACCTTATTGAAAAGGTCGCACAGCTGATGAAACAGGAATTGAAGAAAACGAAAATTGATTTTCATTATGAATACAGCTC
>CBQWHS010000836.1:0-2331 GCA_967728665.1 uncultured Chryseosolibacter sp.
CACCTTTTAGGTTCTTAGTTCGGTTTAAGGTTTTGTGTTTAGGGTTTTGAGTTCAGGGTTTTGAGTTTCAGGCCTATATCTATAAAGTTCTGAAACTCAAAACTCCAGACCCGAAACCCTAGACCCAAAACCCGAAACAATTTTTCTTCACCGACCCCAATCCTTCATTCACCTACTGTCGACTTTTCCCCACCTATCCATGATAGTCGAGGCGCTTCCGTGCCCGTATATTTGATTAAAATTAAAATTATGGAACCCTACAACAAGGAAACAGTGGCTGGTCAAAGCTCAGATTCAAATTCGAAGATAGAATCTTCAAATCGTGGTGGCAGAGTAATCGGAGGATTGATTGTCGTTGCAATTGGCTTGATATTCTTTGCTCGTGAAGCTGGCGTTTTTATTCCACGCTGGATCTTTTCATGGGAAGTCCTTTTCATCGCACTTGGTTTATTCATCGGATTCCGGAGTTCGTTCCGCACGATGAGCTGGATGATCTTTATTGTTATCGGTGGCATCTTTTTATTGGATGACTTTTTTCCATACAGTGATATTTCTGATTTCGCCTGGCCGATTCTGATTATTTCGGTTGGACTATTGATGATCTTCAGGGGCGGAAAAGGAATTCGTCATCGCAGCCATAGATGGGAATCCGCTCATGTTGTTACTGAAGAGTCGTCTGATGATTTTCTTGATTCAACTGTTGTTTTTGGCGGTGTAAAAAAGAATATCATTTCAAAAAATTTCCGCGGAGGTGACACCACAACATTTTTTGGCGGAACCGAGCTCAACCTGACACAAGCTGACGTTTCCGGTAAAATTGTTTTAGACATCACGCAGGTTTTTGGCGGCACTAAATTGATCGTGCCTCCACATTGGAAAATTCAATCAGAAGATTTGGTTTCGATTTTTGGAGGAGTTGATGACAAACGTCCGATTGTCACTGATCCATCCCAGGTCGATCACAGCAAAGTTGTTGTCCTAAGAGGAACTTGCATTTTTGGAGGAATTGACATCAAAAGTTTTTAAGCAACAAAAAACCTAAACGAATCATGAACTGGTATATCGCGAAAATCGTCTTTAATATTTCGGCTGAAAATACAATTCATGCCCCGCAGTTTGATGAACAGTTGCGATTGATTTCTGCAGACACCATGGAAGAAGCATTTATCAAAGCACGTAAATTGGGATTGAAAGAAGAAGATTCGTTCTTGAATGAGAATAAGAACAGAGTAAAGTGGGAGTTTATAAACGTGTCGGAAATTATTCCAATCAAGAAGCTTGAAGATGGAACCGAACTATATTCTCAAATTCATGAGACCGATGAAGCAAAGTCTTATATTCATTGTGTTCATCAGAAGGCAATCTTTTTGCGGATGAATGCCAGACCAGTTTTCTAAATTTCGCGAATGCAGACATTTTCATATCGCAAAATCGCGACAGTTTATATAGTATGGTGCATCTGCTGGATTGTGCTTCAAACATTAATGTTGCGAAGCACTTTCGCATTTGATTGGTATACTAGTCTGAAAGATGCTACACTTACTAATCTCATTAATGCGATTGTTGGCTATGAGATTATTTTGATCCTTCGGTTCTATCAACCCAGCCCATTTATCAGGTTGGGAATGAGTGTTATCCTGGCGTTGATCTGCGCCTTTGCAACGGAGCAATTGGCACCTGTTTTTGTGACTAAGGACGCGGCTTATATCGATATTATCGAACGATCATTTTTTGTTCGCGTTCTCTTCAGCTGGTTAATGATCGCAGTAATCAGCACCATGAGCTGGCTTTGGTTTTCAATGAAAGAGCAACGGGAGTTGGACGCACGAAAAGATGCCACAGAAAAACTTGCGCGCGATGCTGAACTCTCGAGGCTACGCCAACAGCTGCAACCACATTTTTTGTTTAACAGCTTAAATTCGATAAGCGCTTTGGCAGGTACGAGACCTGAAGAAGCGCGTAAAATGATTCAGCAACTTTCGGATTTCTTACGCGGAACTTTAAAAAAAGATGATCAGCAAATGGTCACATTCTCGGAGGAGCTTCAGCACTTGCAATTATATTTGGATATAGAAAAAGTGCGGTTTGGCCACCGCTTGAAAACGAATATTACTCATGATGAGCAATCACTGAGCTTGAAAATGCCTTCGTTGTTGCTTCAACCTGTGGTGGAAAACGCAATCAAGTTTGGTTTGTATGACACGACAGGTGAAACTGTCATCGAGATGAACGGCAAAACTGAAGATGGGTATTTGATTATTACCGTTAAAAATCCATTTGATCCATCGACAGCTCAACCACGACAGGGAACAGGATTCGGTTTAAGTTCTG
>CBQWHS010000837.1:0-2322 GCA_967728665.1 uncultured Chryseosolibacter sp.
CCTTTCTTCAAAAAATAATTCCAGGCCTTGGTAGTTTCAATGCTTTGTCTGCCGGAATTGTCATGGGTGTGATGATCATTCCCGTGATTAGTTCATTAAGCGAGGATGCCCTTTACGCTGTACCAAAATCTTTGCGTGAAGCATCGTTCGGTATGGGCGCTACAAAATTTCAAACTTCATTTTTAGTGATTGTTCCTGCCGCCTCTTCCGGAATATTGGTTTCAATAATTTTGGGCGTTGCACGCGCGATAGGCGAGACGATGGTTGTCGCCATTGCTGCAGGTCAACAACCAAATTTGACTTTTGATCCGCGCGAAGCAGTTGAAACAATCACTGCGTACATTGTGCAAGTGAGCTTAGGTGATGTGCAGCATGGCTCGATGGAGTACAAAACAATTTTTGCAGCAGGGATCACCCTGTTTTTGTTCACTTTTCTTTTAAACAACGTCAGTTTCTGGATCAAGAAAAAATACCAGGAGAAGTATGAGTAGCATTCAACGAAACAGAAATATCGACACAGCTTTTAAATATGTTGGCCTTGCCAGCACGTTTTTTGGCGTTGTGATGCTGGTGATCTTCATCGGAAATATTCTGGTCGATGGGTTATCACGAATCGATTGGAGCTTCATTACGAACCTTCCATCAAGGCATGCATCCAAAGCCGGGATTCTTCCGGCATGGACGGGAACTGCATGGATACTGATATTAACAGCACTAATTGCAATACCGATCGGTGTTGCAGCAGGAATCTATTTGCAGGAATACGGAAGGAAGAACAAGCTTGCACAAATCATTGAATTGAATATTGCTAACCTCGCCGGTGTTCCATCAATCATTTATGGTTTGCTCGGCCTTGAAATTTTTGTTCGCATCATGCGACTTGGTGGAAGTTTGCTAGCCGGAGCATTAACATTGTCGTTGTTGATCTTACCAATAATCATTGTGGCGACACGTGAAGCGATCAAAGCGGTTCCCGGGTCATTGCGCGAAGCATCTTATGGAATGGGGGCGACCAAATGGCAAACTATATGGTACCAGGTTTTGCCGGCAGCGTCAGGCGGTATCCTCACGGGAATTATTTTGGCGCTATCCAGGGCTGTTGGTGAAACTGCCCCACTGATTGTAATTGGTGCGCTTGCCTATGTACCTTTTGTGGCGAGCAGCCCAATGGATGAATTTACCGTCTTGCCGATCCAGATCTTCAATTGGGTATCGCGTCCACAGCAAGAATTTTTAACGAACGGTGCAGCTGCAATTATTATCTTATTATTGATAACATTTGTCATGAATGGAATCGCAGTTTACCTGCGAAACAGGTGGCAGAAAAAAATTAGTTGGTAAGCAAACTTCATGAAACCTATCGAAGCGAAAGATGTGAATGTTTTTTATGGTGAGAACCATGTATTGAAAGACATTGACATGACGATAAAGGAAAATTCAGTAACGGCATTCATCGGTCCATCCGGATGTGGCAAGTCGACTTTTCTCCGAACATTGAATCGAATGAATGATTACATTGATGGATTCAGGAAAAAAGGAAAGGTTTATATCGATGGAAGAGAAATTTACGAGAAGAAAGTCCGCGTTGAAGAATTAAGAAGGAAAGTGGGAATGGTTTTTCAAAAGCCGAATCCCTTTCCAAAAAGTATTTATGAAAACGTTGCTTATGGATTGAAGATCCACGGCATAGTCGATAAATATGAAATAAATGAAACCGTAGAAAAATCGTTGAAACAAGCTGCGCTCTGGGGTGAGGTAAAAGACAAGCTGGACAAGCCTGCGCTTTCACTTTCAGGAGGTCAGCAACAGCGGTTATGTATTGCACGCACGCTCGCTGTAAAGCCATCAATCATTTTAATGGACGAACCAGCCTCGGCGCTTGATCCAATTTCAACATCCAAGATTGAAGAATTGATCGAGGAGCTGAAAGAAAAATATACTATCGTGATCGTGACGCACAACATGCAGCAAGCTTCGCGGATCAGTGACCGCACTGCATTTTTTTATCTTGGACAATTGATCGAATACGATAAGACATCGGTCATTTTCACGAATCCGAAAAACAAGCAAACAGAAAATTATATCAGCGGAAGATTCGGTTGATTCTTCCACGTAACAAAAATATTCTTCCATGCCATCCATCGAACCAGAACTCCAGGCCCTCAAAGACAATCTGCTCGACATGCTTTCACTCGTGCGTGGCCAACTCTTAAAATGCAAGAAAGCTGTTCAGAAACGCGACCTTTCCATCGCTGAAGAAGTCGTCAATGATGAAAGAAAGGTGAATATGCAGGAGATTGCGATCGATCGCGACTGCGAAAA
>CBQWHS010000838.1:0-2322 GCA_967728665.1 uncultured Chryseosolibacter sp.
GCTCGAACGTTCAAAAATTCTTTTGCATCCTTCTTCATACGAAGGATACAGCACCGTGTGCCTTGAAGCGCTTTTTTCCGGCTGTCACGTTATTAGCTTTACGTTTGCTGAAAATAGAAAAATCAAACACTGGCATGTGGTGAACTCCACAACAGCAATGGCTGATAAAGCTTTAAGAATTATGAATGATGATCCGGTACCGGAAAGAGTTGTTCTCCATACCATGGACGAAACCGCGCATGCATTCATGAATCTTTTCGAACGGAAGAAATAATGGCATTCATGTCATTGCTAATTGCCCGAAATGACAATTTATTTTCGAAACGATTAACAACAGCGTTTCGCCAATCATCGAGTGAAAGTATGGCACTTTTTTCCAAAGCATTTGCAAGCGAGTCAACATCACCAGGACGAAACAACAAACCGGCTTTACCCTGATCAGTCATCATTCTGAACGACGGAATGTCGGTAACAATCGGAATACACCCGCACGACATTGCTTCACACACTGCCAGTCCGCCACTTTCATAGTGCGAACTGGAAATAATAAAATCTGCTCCACTATACCATACTTGCAGTTCAGAGTGATTGAGTCTTCCAATCAAGATTATTTGAGCGCTCAAGCCCGAAATCGCCTCGTTGACTTCCTTCAGCAAATCGTTCGACTGAAAAATCATGAATAATTTTACATCAGGATGTGTCGATGAAAAAATTTTGAATGCTCGAATAGCAGTAAGAGGATCTTTATTAGTGTCGAGTCGGCCAACCCATAAATAAATTTTCCTATTGGTAAGCGTTAAAAATTGCCTTGCTTCCGCTTTGCGCATTGGTCGAAACGTTGAGGAGACTTCCATCACTTCATGAACTTTTTCCGCTGTTTTGATCAAACGTTGTTTGACCCAAGGTTGCGACAAGCCAAGCGAAGAAAAAAAATAACCATCTACTTCACGATCCGCCAGCCAACTAAAAACGTGCTTGTGAAATTTTGGAGGTCGTTCCGCATGATGTTGCATAAAGACTTTGCATTCATGTGATAAAAACAATCTTAGAAACCACAACTGGAAAGCGAAATGCAGTCCATGAACAATGACTGCATTTGGATTAAGTGAACTGACATACCGACTGACCTTTTCAGGGAAATAGTTTTGAAAAAATGTGGAACGAAAAAAGTGATACTTCACTCCGTTAACTATCGCTTCCTGATCGGTATTAAGACAGTAAACACTCGTTACATCTTGTGTCTTTGCCTGCTCCTCCAATATTCCAGTAAAAAACTTTATAGCCTTGAGAAATTCCAATGGATCATCATAACGTGTTACAGGCGCAAATGAAACGTGGACAATCGTCATCGTGAAAAATGTCAGTATCGAAACAAAGTAAGCAGTAAAGACAAATCATCAAAGAGCTGATTTTGTTACCCATTAAGTTTCACAAACAACAGTGAGATTTTAATAACTTTAGCCTTGATGAATAACGTACTTCTCTTTAATCCAAGAAGCGCCACGTGGAAGCACAGAATTCCCAACTCTATTCTGCAAGTTGGCGGTTCGATTGATGGACTTTATGAGTACGTTTTCGTTGATGGAAATCTTGAGAATGACCCGTGGGCAAAAATCGAATCATATTTGGCCTCCAGGAAGTTTAAATATTTCGGATGCACAGTCATGCCGGGGCCACAACTTCGTCAGGCCATTCCATTCTCGAAAAAAATCAGGCAGCAATTCCCTGAAATCAAAATAATTTGGGGCGGATATTTTGCCTCGAATCAATATCGAACTGTAATCAATTCCGGATTTGTCGATTACATCGTGTATGGTCCTGGTGACGAAACATTTCCTCAGCTGTTAGATGCGCTCAACAATTCGCAATCCATAGAAAATATTCAAAATCTTATTTACAAAAAAGGGGAGCAACTCATTAAAACTTCCTCGGCGGCTCTTCAGGATCAGGACAAACTTCCTCAATTGCCATACGAAAAACTCAATTCTTTCTATCCGCTGAAGCGATACCTTGGAAAAACGTTTTTAGGAAAACATACTGCTGCTTATCACTCAAGTTTGGGTTGTCCTTTCACATGTTCGTTTTGTGCTGTCGTACCAATTTACAACGCACGATGGAAAGGGAAGTCGGCGCAGCTGATTTACAAAGACATAAAATATTTAATTGATGCTCATAGTGCTGATGCCGTTGAGTTTCACGACAACAATTTCTTTGTCAGCGAAAAACGAACGGTGGAATTTGCCAAGCTGATCTCAGTGGAAAAAATATCATGGTGGGGAGAAGGACGTATCGATACCATTGATAAATATTCTGATGAATCAT
>CBQWHS010000839.1:0-2319 GCA_967728665.1 uncultured Chryseosolibacter sp.
CGGAGTTTCGCTTTATGCCGGTCACGTAGCAGATGTAGTGCAACGTAAGAAAATTATTGTTACGTGTGTTACAACGCTTCTAATCTGCTCAATGGCGTTGTTACTATTTACATTACAACCTGGAGATTTTTTTACAACGTACGGCGTATTGCCTATTTATCTTGTGATCTTTTTGAGCGGAATAGCGCGCGGTTTTTTAAGTCCGGCTTTGTTTTCATTCATGCCTCAACTTATTCCAAGAGAGATCTTTCAGAATGCCATAACGTGGAACAGCAGCACATGGGAAACCGCAACAATTGCCGGCCTTGCATTAGGTGGATTGCTTTACGGAATTTTTGGGATCAGCATTGCTTATGTCATTGATGCTTCGCTCACATTCCTGGGATTGATTCTGCTTTCACAAGTTGGCAATAAACCATTGCCTCCAGCTTCGGATGAGGAGGGAGTATCCGAAAAAATCAAAGCCGGGTTAAGATTTGTTTTCAATAATAAACTTATTCTGGGTGCAATCTCGCTTGATCTATTTGCCGTGCTGTTTGGCGGAGCCGTTGCGTTGCTTCCAATTTTTGCAGAAGAAATTCTTCACGTTGGCCCGATGGGTTTAGGCGTGTTGCGTGCGGCCCCTTCTGTTGGAGCATTGCTGATGGCATTCTACATCACTCACAATCCGATACAAAAACATACTGGCAAAATTCTCCTGTACTGTGTTGCAGGTTTTGGTCTTTGCATGATTGGTTTTGCGGTCTCCACCAACTTCTGGCTTTCTCTTTTTCTTTTGATAATTAGTGGAGGCTTTGATTGTGTGAGCGTAATCATTCGGTTAACACTTCTACAAACATTGACTCCTGAAAATATGAAAGGCCGCGTTTCAGCCGTGAATCATATCTTTGTTGGGTCGTCCAACGAAATTGGAATGTTTGAGTCCGGCGCAGTGGCCAAGATGATTGGTGCCGTGCCGTCTGTGCTTGTGGGCGGATTGCTGACGTTGGTTGTTGTTGGTGTTACAAGTGTTGTCGCCAAGTCTCTTCGAACCTTGGAGAAACTACACTGAGCTCGTTCAGTACTTTTGTAAGTTGAAAAAAAATTTAGTCAATGATCATTTCAATCAACACACCTGCTTTGTTGTTTCCGGCAATCACACTATTGATGCTCGCCTATACAAATCGTTTTCTTGCGTTGGCAACGTTGATTAGAAATCTTCATGGAAAATATAAACAAGGTCTTGAAGACCGGTCGCTCATAAAGGAACAAATCATCAATCTTAGGCGGAGGTTAACACTCATAAAGCAAATGCAGGCGAGTGGAATAATAAGCTTCTTTTGTTGTGTGCTTTGCATGCTTTTTATTTTCCTTGAACATGAGCTGTGGGCTTACGTAACATTCGGTCTGAGCTTGATTTTTCTTTTGCTTTCACTGACGCTGAGCTTGAGTGAAATTTTTCTCAGCACAAAAGCACTGGAGATCGAGTTGAAAGGAATGGAAGAATAAGTTGCGTATATTTTAGCAAGTAACAACTTCATCTACGCGATTACTTTTTGAGATTTTTCTCATATTTCCTCCGCGTTTCTGGTGTTCTCACCGCTTAGCTTATTTGGATATACTTTGGGATAAATAATCGCTAACTTCCCTTCCCTTTAACCTAAATAATTATGAGCAGTCGCAGGTCGTTTTTCCGGAAATCCATTGGTGCAGCCAGTGCGCTCTCGTTAACACCGCTCCTTGCGCAGGCAAAGTCCGAAGATGTTTCAGATGCTCTTCTCTCGTTAAATAAATTGTCTCCGTTTACTGCTGCTAACGATGACGATTTATGGTCGCGGATGGCGCAAGCTTATACAGTTACACCGAATATTTTGAATTTAAATAATGGTGGTGTAAGTCCCCAGCCGAAGGTTGTTCAGGATGCTGTTGACCGTTATTATCACTTGTGCAACGAAGCTCCAACATATTACATGTGGCAGATACTCGATAAAGGTCGCGAACCATTACGCAGGAAACTGGCGGAGCTCGCTGGTGTGTCGGGCGAAGAAGTTGCGATTAATAGAAACGCAACGGAGGCGCTGGCAACAGTAACGTGGGGACTAACGCTTGCAAAGGGCGATGAAATTGTGATGACCAAGCAAGATTATCCGAACATGATCCAGGCGTGGAAGCAAAAAGAAATGCGTGAGGGAATAAAGATAAAGTGGATCAGCTTTGACCTGCCAATCGAAAACGAAGAAACTATTGTGAAAGCGTTTGTCGATGCTACAACAACAAAAACAAAAATTTGGCACATCACGCACATGATCAATTGGACAGGACAAATACTTCCTGTGAAAA
>CBQWHS010000840.1:0-2317 GCA_967728665.1 uncultured Chryseosolibacter sp.
AAAATTTGAATACTCAAATCCAGCATACAACGGACTTGCCCTTATTGTTGAACAAATGAGCGGAATGAAATGGCAAAAGTTTGTTGAAGAAAAAATTATGCGTCCTGCGGGAATGTTAACAAGCACGATTACAGACGGACCACATCCGGAAAATGGAGTTTCACATGGCTATGTGAGAAACCATGGAGTGTGGAGGGAGGATGATTATGGTGAAGAGCCGACCTTTCCTGCATCTGGTAATGGTGGCGTGTGGAGTTCTGTCGAAGAGTTAACACAATATGAAAAGGCGATTAAGAATTCTGTGTTTCTCAAACGTCAAACAATCGCAGATTCAAGAACGATCAAAATCTTTTCAAATTGGTCATCAACTATAGCTCCTGCGGTTGGATGGAGTTGGTTTGTGGGAAAAACTCCCGATGGCTTGCGGACCGTTGGTCACACTGGAAGCCAGGGCGGATTCCTCTGTAACTATGTAACACTTCCTGAAGAGAAAATCTTTTTTGTCATCCTTTGCAACACACCACGGGATGTTGATGGATTTACAAATGAAATTTTAAGGTGGCTTAAGGATAATAAATATTTTGAATGAGAGAAATAGTCGCTACTCGTTGTAGCGGTCCAAAATGTTCTGGCTGATGATCTTGTATATCTCTGATTTCTCTTCATCCTCGGATAAAAATTCGAAGTGCTTATCCAGAATTTCAACATCTCCACGAAACGCTGGACCTGTCTGAGCGCGGTCCGGGCCAATGTCCAACGCCTTATTGATTTGCTCAACAATCAACGGTTTCAATAAATTAAATTCAAGATCGTTTTTCTCCAACACGTCCTGTGAAAGCGTAAGCATGTGATTGACGAAATTAGACGCGAAGACTGCAGCAACATGCAACGCCTTTCTCTTCTGGCTTGTAATTTTTGAGACCTTCTTGCTTACTGCTTTTGCCATCGTCAATAAGATTTTCTCCGTCTCTGCATTTTCGCTCTCTATAAAAAATGGCACGTCTTTGAAATCAATTTTTTTCTCTTTGGAAAAAGTCTGAAGCGGATATAAAACCCCGATATTTAAGGTTGAGGCGTAACCCAAAAGACTTAATGGTTGACTCCCCGAAGTATGTACCAGGATTGCATTCGGCGGCAGAATAATTTCATTAGCAATGTCTTCAATCACATCATCACTAACGGCAATGATAAAAATCCTGGAGGCGCTGTTGCTGAAATCCAAGGTTGACTTTATTTCTGCCTGATATAACCTGTCTACCAAAGCCGCTGCATGTTTTCTAGTCTGGCTATAAACTTCTTTCACAGCGAAGTCGGTATTGTCCAACGCTGGGGCTAAGTGCCAGGCCAGGTTGCCGGACCCGATGAAAGAAACTTTCATTCCATTTTCGCTAAGTCGTCCTAAAAGGCTCATCGTAGGCTGATTGGTTGCAAAACATGAGTTGTTGTATTAAGGGCAATTTAGTGAATAGAGGATGTTGGGAGCAAAAAAGCAATGGTAAGTAATAAATTCATGTCAGGATATCAAAGTCGGATCAGCTCAAATCCAGCATTTAAAAGTCTGCGAAGAATGCCGTTTTTCCCGATTCGAAGCGCATTAATTTTTACACCCTCTTTCACCCTTTCCTTCCCAACACAATTCTGTCTTTGCCCTGCATATCCTTAATAATTCTTGCATCCGAAAATCCTTCCGTTTTGTATATATCACGAACTTCATTGCCAAACTTTTCATTTATTTCTGTTGCCAAAATACCGCCATGGCTTAATGCCATTTTTGCTTTCGCGGAAATAGCCTTATAAAATATTAATGGGTCTTCAATTGGAGTGAACAATGCGAGGTGAGGTTCAAAATCCGTGACGTTCTTGCTCATCAATTCTTTTTCGCTTGGCGCGATATACGGAGGATTGCTAACAATCAATTGAAGTTGCGTATATGGAATGGATTCATTTAAAATATCGTGTTTAATGAATGTAACGTTAGATTCTAGAATATGATTATTCTGTCTGGCTGTTTTCAAAGCTTCCTCGCTGATGTCACTTCCATAAACTTTTGCATGTGGAAGTTTTAGTGATATAGTAATTGGGATGCAACCACTGCCTGTTCCTATGTCAAAAACGGAAACAAATTTTTCCCGCCCCAGTTGCGCAAGCACAATATTCACTAGTTCCTCTGTCTCAGGGCGTGGTATAAGCACAGATGGATTTACGTTAAATGTCCGTCCAAAAAAATCTGCTTTTCCCAGGATATATTGGATTGGTTCCTGAGAATTAATTCGTTCAGCGATTTCATTTAATCGCATATCAAAATATGGCGATGTCT
>CBQWHS010000841.1:0-2313 GCA_967728665.1 uncultured Chryseosolibacter sp.
CCGTTGACAGCAGCCAGGTGCAAATACCAAAGCATGTGACAACTCGATAAAGACATTACCAACATCTCTTCAGGATTGTAACGCGAGGTATCGCCACGAAAAGAAGGATCAGACGAACCGCGAACAGTGTCCTTGCCTTCAACAACGATGTCGTGGTTTCTATCGTAGGATTTATAATCACTCGTCCCGGTTCCACGATTCCCAATCCACGTCAATGTTGATTTATAGTGATGAAGCTTGTCCATGTTATAATTTCTTTTTCATCAGCAGATCGGTTTGCGGATCCTTGCCCAACAAAAAAATATGATCGCCAAAAACACTGAATCCCCATTTCTTATAAAAGTCAATTGCGCGAAGATTATGCTCCCACACTCCTAACCATACCGTTTCGTATTGATGATCTGTTGCATATTCGAGACAGGTCTTCATCAACATGTATCCCACGCGTTGACCAATCAGATTTTTATCGACATACAAGCGCTCCAGCTCTATCGGTTTTGCCAGGGATTCTGACTCCGCTTGTTTACTCTCCCGAACACGGGCATATCCAACGATTTCATCATCAATCTCTGCCACAAAGAAAACGGCACCTGGTTCCTTCATTTCTTCGCGAATGCGTTTCAACGTAAATGTTGAATTGAGATACAACATCATATTTTCTGGTGTATTCATTTCATCAAACGTATCGCGAAATGTTTTGATGGCCAGGCTAACGATGGCCTCTGCATCGTTGATCACTGCATTCCGTATGGTCACAGCCTCGAACAAAATAGCTTCAATTTTTAAAATTTAGGTTTTAGAACTTAAGCTTCATTTCCATTTTAATATCGCTCCGCTTATATGTTCCATCTACGGGCACCTCAACAAAACCCATTTTTCTATACAAGGCAATCGCCGGAGCGAGAATTGTATTTGAATATAAAATTATTTTTTCTGCTCTCAATGCCTTCGCTTTTTCAACCGCGGCATTTCCCAAGGCCAACCCAATTTTCTTGCCACGAAATTTTCCATCGACTGCCATTTTGGTAAATTCATAAACGCCTGGTTCAACAAATTTCAGCGCCACAGTTCCGGCGATCTCATTTCCAATCTTTGCAAACAGTATGGCCCCACCTCTGCCAATAATGTGAATATCCGGATGTTGAAGTACATCGAAATCCACGGGCTCCATCCAAAAATATTTCTCAATCCATTCACGGTTCAATTTCTCGAACCAATGTTGATATTCAGCCCGATATTCAACGAGGGACAATTGATCTGTTATTTCTTTCTTGTAAAAAGTGGTATCAAGTTTCATTCGCGGAAAACGTTTTGGGAGATCTTCAATTTCTATTTTATCAAATCCATTTTTTTCGTAGAATCTGCGAGCTGCAACAAAACGCTCGAGTGTTCCCAAATAAACAGCACGGCATTCTCGCTCAATCATCCACTCGAACACTTTATCCATCAACTGCTGCCCGGTTCGATGTGTCCGGCCGCGGTAATCCGGGTTTACAAACATTTTGCGTAAAGCAAGTTCATTATTGCCGATGTCAATAAGCGCTATAGTTCCAACGATTTGATTTCTATGACGCGCAACCCAAAAATTTCCGTTGCCCTGCTGATAGAAATTTTCAACATCCCTTAAATCCGGTTGATCATCAATTGTAATCGGAACGTCAAATTCATTTCGCTGGATATCAAGGATAAGTTGAATCACTGCTTCGTTATCGTTCGAAGTATACTGTTCAACAACTACATTCTCCATGGATTCGCTTCCCGTTGATTTCTCTCGCCTAAAAATTTTCCATCGATAATTAAAAGTGTTGTTCCTTTTTCCGTGGTTGAGCGATGCAAGCTTACATTGTCCGAAACCAGGTAGCTCATTCCAGCTTTCAAATGAAACGATCTTCCATCCGACAACTCAGAACAGAATTCGCCCTCGAGGCAATAGACAATGTGGCCAAGTGAGCACCAATGATCCGCCTTATAACTGGGAGAGTAAACAACCTTACGAATTCTTAATCCATTATAGTCCAGTGTCTGCCACGTTGCACTCCCCGATTCTCCAGGGTGAACGGTGACGGGTGTCTGACTCCAGTCTGTTGTGTGAAAAGGTATTGCGCTCATACGTTCATCTTGAAAATTGCGCTTTCCATTCATTCCTCAATTGATAGCCCTTGTTCACGATATAGATTCCTGCGACAGTAAGCAGAAATGCTACAATAATTTTTGCGTTTAATTTTTCATCTAATACCAACCACCCCAATAGCACGGCAACAAGTGGATTGATGTATGCATACATGCTGACGATTGTCATTGGCAATTTTCGCA
>CBQWHS010000842.1:0-2309 GCA_967728665.1 uncultured Chryseosolibacter sp.
GGCCTGATTACGCTTGAAGATGTGATTGAAGAGATCATTGGCGACATCAACGATGAATTTGATGAACCGGGAACACGTTATCAAAAACTGAACGAAAGCACGTTCATGTTTGATGCAAAAATTTCACTTCATGAATTTTGTAAAGTACTGAATATCGATCCTGAAATATTCCATAAAGTAAAAGGTATAAATGAATCGCTAAGCGGAGTATTGCTGGAGGTGAATGAACGGCTGCCGTTCCTCGGTGATGAAATAATCATTGAACCTTTCACGTTCATCATTGAGTCGGTGGATCATAAACGAATTAAAAAAGTTAAAGTGGTGATGCATGAAGACAAAGAGAAGTAGTCGGATTGCATTTGCGATCATAATGTTTTTTGCATTGACGACGCTATCGTGTGAGAAGCAGTACCTGCCAAAGCCAATCGGCTATAACAGACTTGAGTTGCCGGAGCCGGCATACCGCCCCCTTCCTGACACGCTTCCTTTTTCATTTCAATATTCGAAATACGCGCGATTGCTGGACGACACTTCAGCGATAAACGAACGCTATTGGATTGAGCTATACTATCCCATGTTGAAATCAAACATTCATATCACGTATAAGCCCCTTAATCGAAATCAAAAATTATTGAAGGAGTTTATGGATGACGCATATCGGCTTACATCAAAACATCAGATCAAAGCCTATGCGATCAATGAGTTGATAACAAAAACTCCCAGCGGAAAAACTGCAGTAATCGCAGAGCTCGAAGGAGAAGTACCGAGTCAATTTCAGTTTACGATCACTGACTCCACGAAAAACTTTTTACGTGGGGCGCTTTACTTCAACACAAAAGTTCAAAACGACTCTCTGGCGCCCGCCATTGAATACATGAAGAAAGACATCATGCAGTTGATCAATACACTCGAGTGGAAAAATAAATAGTTCACCTTCATTACCGAGTGCCTCGTTATAGATATTTTTCAGTAGTTAACACCGTACTCAACTACGGATCGTTCGGGTCGATTTCATTTGGAGAAAAATTGAGTACACTCGATCATTCGTTAGTTTAATTTCCATCAACAATTTTCTTTTTAGTGCAACAAGTGACCACCCGGATGAGTATAATTGTGCATGCTTACCTGCAAACATTCCAAGTTCACGCTCTCACCTTCGATCACTTATCTGAACTGCGCTTACATGTCTCCATTGCTGAAGACAGCAGAGAAGGCAGGAATAAAAGCATTACGACTTAAGCGCAACCCCGCGTCTATATCACCACAGGATTTTTTCACTGGTGGAGAACTATTACGTGAAGAATATGCAAAACTGATAAACGTTTCGGATGCAAAACGAATTGCAATAATTCCTTCGGTGTCTTACGGAATAGCAAACGTTGCTGCGAATGTTCAGCTGGGAAATGGAGAAGAGGTAATTGTTGCTGGCGATCAATTTCCAAGTAATTACTACACCTGGGAAAGATTGTGTGCTGATAAAAAAGCATTGCTCAAAATTGTTGAAGCCCCGAAAGAACTTTCATCACGTGGAAAGAATTGGAATGAAAGAATTTTGAATGCGATTCAAAACAACACAAAAGTTGTTGCCCTGGCTCATACGCACTGGACAGATGGAACGAAGTTCGATTTAGAGGCGATCCGTAAGCGCACGCGTGAGGTTGGCGCATTGCTGGTCATCGATGGAACGCAATCTGTTGGCGCATTGCCATTTGATGTGCAAAAGTTTCAACCTGACGCTTTGGTATGTGGAGGCTACAAATGGCTATTGGGTCCATATTCAATTGGTCTCGCTTATTATGGCGATGCATTTGATGGTGGAAAGCCAATCGAGGAGAGTTGGATGAACAGGTTGAATTCTGAAGACTTTACGAGCCTGGTCAACTATCAAGAGAATTATCAACCAGGCGCTTTGCGATACGATGTTGGTGAACACAGCAACTTCACGTTGGTTCCTATGATGACAAAATCGTTGGAGCAATTGAATCGCTGGAAGCCGGAGAACATTCAGGAATATTGTAAAGGGATCACAACTAAAGCGGTGCATATGCTCAAAGAAAAAAATATTTGGGTTGAAGATGAAAGTTATCGTGCTCATCATTTGATTGGACTGCGACTGCCAAGAGAATTTGATCTTGAGAAAATAAAGGCCACTCTGTTAAAAAATAAAATTTACGTTTCCTATCGATCTAATGCGATAAGGCTCGCGCCAAATGTTTATAACAACGAAGAAGATCTGATGAGATTTGTAAAAGTCTTAACACGAAAACATGTCTGACCAGGAGAAGCGGTCGTACTTTATTGGCGGCATC
>CBQWHS010000843.1:0-2307 GCA_967728665.1 uncultured Chryseosolibacter sp.
ACTTAAAACGCTTTCAATCTTTTCGTCTTTGTCGATAAGTTTATCGGCCGTGTCACTGTCAACGCGTTTAAGTTGAATTTTTTCGAGTTTTTGCTCGAGTGTATTGATGAAATGGCTGTCAAGAACTCCATCAAGAATCAAAACGTCATACGATTTCGCTTTCGCGGATTCGATGAAAGAATGTTGTTTTCCTTTGTCGGAAGCATACAGATAAACGACAGATTGATTCTTGTCAGTCTGATTCGTCTTCACTTTCTCTTTGTACTCTTCGAATGTAAAATATTCTCCGTCTACGTTTTTAAACAAGCCGAATTCTTTAGCGCGATCGTAAAACTTCTCGTCACTGATCATTCCATACTTTACGAAAATGCTGATGTCATCCCATTTCTTTTCAAAATCCTTGCGATCCTTTTTGAAAAGATCATTCAACTTGTCGGCAACCTTTTTAGTAATGTGTTGACTGATCTTTTTCACATTAGCATCTGATTGCAGATAGCTACGTGAAACGTTCAGCGGAATATCAGGTGAATCCAAAATTCCATGCAGCAGCATCAGGAAGTCAGGCACAACATCCTTTACTTCATCTGTAATAAATACCTGGCGTGAATAGAGTTGAATTTTATTCTTATTCATCTCGAAGTCGTTCTTCACCTTGGGGAAATATAAAATTCCCGTAAGGTTGAAAGGATAATCAACGTTCAAGTGAATCCAGAATAATGGATCTTCACCGAAAGGGTAAAGCTCTTTGTAGAACTTCAGGTAATCTTCGTCTTTTAATTCATTTGGAGATTTCGCCCAAATCGGAGACGGATTGTTTATGATCCGATCAGAGGTAACCGTTTTGTATTTGGGTTTGCCGTCTTTATCAACACCATCTTCAACGCTGTCTTCTTTCGTGCCAAACTTGATCTGAACGGGTAAAAATTTGCAGTATTTTTCGAGGATACCTTTAATTCTCCATTCGTCTAAAAATTCTTCGGAGTCTTTGTTGATGTGAAGAATAACATCTGTGCCTCGTGTCGATTTTTTCGCTGGCGATAATTGAAATTCTGTTGAGCCATCACACTCCCAACGGGCAGCCTCGGTTTCCGAAGCCTTAAATGATCGTGAAATTATTTCGACATTATCGGCAACCATGAAAGAGGAATAGAATCCCAAGCCGAATTTTCCGATAATGTCCTTTGCATCAGCCTTGTCTTTGAATTTTTCAACAAATTCTGCTGCGCCGGAAAATGCAATTTGGTTGATGTATTTTTTGATTTCCTCGCCAGTCATTCCGAGGCCTTTGTCGCTGACGGTGATTGTCTTTTTGTCCTTGTCAAAGCTTACTTCGATGGTCAAATCGCCAAGCTCGCCATTGAATTCTCCGAGAGATGAAAGCTTTTTTAGTTTTTGGGTAGCATCAACCGCGTTGGAAACGAGTTCGCGTAAGAAAATTTCATGATCGGAATAGAGGAATTTCTTAATGATCGGGAAGATGTTCTCCGTATGAATGGAAATCGTACCTTTTTCTAGTGTTTCTGCCATAAATGCTGCGATTGGGATTAAGAGTTTGCGAGTTGGAGTTGTCAAATAATATTCCAGACGAATAAAAATGACAGGTTGACATATACTGTTGGTTCAGTAAAGCGTTGTATATTCGAATACGGTTGTCCGGTTCCAACTTCTTTATTTCAATCTGTGTCTAAAACTTAACCGCAACCAATAAACAGACCCGTTATGAAATTAAAATCCTTTCTCCTTCTGACCGCCTCCGCTAGCGCACTAATCTGGTCTTGTTCAACAGACGAAACATCGGTATTAAAGGAAAGTTATGTGGACCTTCCTGCCATTCCTTATTCGTATAATGTTCAAACCGGTTCGAATACGATGAACGACCATATCCCTACCTTGGGAAGGGTTTTGTTTTATGATCGTCAACTCTCTGTAAATAATTCCGTATCGTGCAGCTCGTGTCATAAGCAAAGTCTTGCTTTCGCGGATAACGTGGCATTCAGCAAAGGATTTGACAACCGACTGACCACACGCAATTCAATGCCTATACAAAATCTCCTCGCCTTTAACGGAGGATTTTTCGAGGGCGATTCAAGAACACTCCAAGTTGATCCCGCCCTAAGCAATTTTGCTCCCGCATCATTTTCAGGATTGTTTTGGGATGGTCGTGAACGCATTCTTGAAACAATGGTATTAAAACCAATCGGTAATCATGTGGAGATGGGGATTTCCGACATGTCAGTATTAAATCAGAAACTTGCTTCGATTCCTTACTATCAGGATCTCTTCAATAAAGCTTATGGTTCATCCGAA
>CBQWHS010000844.1:0-2305 GCA_967728665.1 uncultured Chryseosolibacter sp.
GAGTTAAGATCAATTATGAGAATTAAGTGAATGTAAAAGAATACATATCGTCAGGAATTCTGGAAGCCTATGTGATAGGCGAGCTGTCGGTTGAGGAACGCGCTTCTGTTGAACAGAATTTAAGGTTATACCCAGAACTGTGGACAGCTCTTGGCGAGATTGAAGAAACGCAAGAGAAATTGTTAAAGCAAATTGGGATTACACCGGGCGGCCAGCTGAAAGCAAGCATTTTAAATTCAGTTTCGTTAAAAGATGGCGAGACTAAAGTGGTCTCATTGCAAAGCGAACTCCAACCAAATTATTGGAAGTGGGCGGCAGCAGCATCAATTGCCATTGCCCTTGTTGCAACTTATCTGGCTTTCGATTACCGGGGGCGGTGGCGAGAGGCACAGGAATTGGCCCTGCTGAATAAAGCTGAGTCAGAGCGCATGGCTTCACAATATAACCGCGTGAAGAACATGGAACAGGAACTTCAAATTGTGGCGGACCCGGGCATGAAAAAAGTGGTGATGCACGGAACAGATAAAGCGCCAGACGCGATGGCCACTGTCTACTGGGGCGAATCATCCGAGCACGTTTTTTTGAAGGTTAATAAGATGAGTAAATTGGAAAATAATTATCAATACCAATTGTGGGCAATGGTGAATGGTAAACCGGTTGATGCAGGCGTCTTCAATGCCAACGATTCCGGAATGATTCAAATGAAGAATATCGGCAAGGGAGCGACTACTTTTGCTGTAACCATCGAACCCCGGGGTGGGAATTCCTCGCCAACATTAGCAACGATGCAGGTGGCAGGAAACGTTTAGCAAAAAAATTGCAAAACTTAACGAACCTAGCAAGAAACAAATTTGTTTAACGAACTTGCGCTAATCCTCATAGTTGCACAAACTCTTACCTGATCTACTTACGAAATGAAAAAATTCTTGCCACTTCGCGGCTACTTTGTTAGGGCAAAAGTATTTGGACTTATCATTATCGCACTCGCCATTTACGGGCTGGTTTCAATTATTTTACATTTCTTACAAGACTAAGACGCAGCAAAATAACAGCGTAAAGTTCCCTTGATATTTGATAATTTTGTTTTCCCACAGAATTATCAATATGAGAACCTACCTGATTGTTGGAAGTCTATTCTTTGTCTCATTTTGCTTTGCGCAAAAAACTGATTCATTGTTACAGGTTCAGTGGGCCGCTTCTCTCAAGAAACTAAGTGCAGGGGAGGCGAACGATGCAGCACTCGGGTTTACGCAGCTCATCAACTCTGGGTTTTCAAATAAAGAAGTCTTCGTTAAACGAGGCATTGCCTATTATCAGCAAAAACAGTATGACAAAGCAAAGTCAGATTTGGATGAAGCTGTGAAGGCACGGATCAGTTCACTTGAGCTGTTCGAATACCGTGGAAATACGCGATACAATTTGGATGATGTGCAAGGAGCCGCGACTGATCTTGAGAAAGCCGTGTCGATGGGTGCTACCAATTATGAGACATTTCTAAACCTTGCTAACGCCAAGTTTCGCATGGACAATTTTAAAGACGCCATTGCCAACTATGACAAGGCTGCGTCAAAAGGTCAACCTGATGCAATCCTTTATAACAATCGTGGAAAAGCAAAATTCAATTTACAGGATCTGAAAGGCTCGTTGTCAGATTTTGATAAAGCAATTGAGTTGAAAGCCAATTACGACAAGGCCATTGAAAATCGAGGCGAAGCGAAATATAAACTACAGGATTGGAAGGGCAGCGTTGAGGATTTTGAAAAACTGATCCAGGCCGGACGAAGCGATGTTGAACTCTTTCAAAAAATCGGTACTTCGAAATTTAATTTGCTTGATTATAAAGGAGCGTCTGACGCATTGGGCAAAGTTGTGCAGAAAGGAATCAAGGAGAAGGACATTTTCAAAATGTTAGGACTCGCTGTAATTTATCAGGGCGACTGCGTAGAAGGGCAGAAACATTTAAGCGCTGCAATTTCCCTTGGTGTTTCGGACAAAGATGTTTTCTTTCAGATAGGTCAATGCCAATACAAGAATAAAGAATATGCACAGGCTATTGAATCGTTGAGTCGTGCAATCAATCTTGGTGTGGCTTCGAAGGACGCATTTCTCTTAAAAGCGCATTCTGAGTTTAATCAAAAAGACAGCGACAATGCCTTGAAGGACTACGAGAAGGCTATTAGTCTCGGCGCCAACGACCTTGAAACACACAAGAATTATGCTGATCTAAAATTTTTAAAGAATGACTTTGCCGGCGCGATAAAATCTTATGACAATGCAATTGCACTTTCCGCTACAGACGCCGTGG
>CBQWHS010000845.1:0-2302 GCA_967728665.1 uncultured Chryseosolibacter sp.
CTCATTGCCAGCGTCATTGCAGCTGCCGTGGAGGGCAGTGCCCCTCCTTCAAAGAGCGAAAAGAAAGTGGTGTTGCCATAAATTTCTTCGAGTGATTTCTCGGCCACCATTGCACTGACATAATATCCTGATGTTATCAAACAAGCGCTGACGAAGATCGTGATCAAAACAGCTGACACATAAGCAATGTATCGTCCCTTTTCCAGCAGCCTTGGCATTAGAAAATACAGATTGAAATACACGCCCACAATCTGAAATCCCATGTAAAAAATGAACTTGACTGCCGCATGAGGGAGCAAGAGACTTTCCAATACAACTATTGGGCTTCCAATCCGCAGTGTCCACCACATGAAGTGGTAACCAAACCAAAAAGGAATATGATGGAGCTTATATTTAAAAACCCATTGGTATTTCGAATGATCAAAAACAGCTAGCCGGGCTGAATTCATTTTGCTTGATCTTTTCTTTGCGCGAAGAGCCACGCGGTAAGTAATTTCTCTTTCGATACATTTTCCCAGCTATTATGCTTTACTCCGGGATACTCTGTGTACTTCGCTTTTTTTCCACCTAATCTAATCAATTCTTTATACGTATCTCTCGAAAGGGATACCGGAACAATGTCATCCATTTCACCGTGAAAGATCCATAGTGGAGTTTCTAACAATTTGGGAGCGGCTTTGATATCTGATCCACCACAGATAGCGTACGCTGCTGTAAACTTTCCTGGCTCTTTTGCCAGTGCCGAGAATACACCAAATCCACCCATAGATATTCCATACAGGTAAAGTCGATTTTTATCTATAGGATAAATTGTTGTCAGGGAATCTATCAGAGATAAGGTTTTGATCATGGCGGTGGTGTGAGATTCGTGCCATGTGCTACCCCAACCTAAATTGGATTCTTCACATTTTGGTGTGATAACAAAGCTTGGATTTTCATTTTGAACAGCGTCATCATAATAAACAAGATTACGGGAAACGGTATCTGTGCTTCCGTGCAGGTAAACAATTAATGGATAGGCTTTTTTCGAATCGTACCCACGTGGTGTAAACAAACCATATCGCAGTGAACGATGGTATTGCTGCGCGTAGGTTTTATACTTCTCTGAAACCTGGGCAACGGTCCATTGACTGAAGGACAAACAACAGAGCAGTAACAGCATGGTTATTTTAAGATTCATATTGGATTTAATTATTAATTAAACTTCTAACCTTCTAATCATACATGGCGATTTGCCGTAATATTTTCAGTGATCCGTTTGGCTCCCTTCTCCAGAGGGTCAGATGTTTTCCGGTAAAGACGCCCGAAAAATCTCCGTTTCGTATGATGGCAATGTGACTGGCATATTCAATGACATAGTCTCCTAAATCATCGATCCTGTCATTACGAACGTCCAGGTTTTCGAAGATGGGAAGTTCTTTGACATGCCGATTGAGAAATAAAGACAATTCACCTTTTCCATTAACTATAGGTGTACGGCTATACAAGAAGCTTCCGTCAGCAGCAAAAAATTGTAACCATATTTTATCGTCACGTTCGGAAACGACTTTCTCTGTTAGTCCGTTCAATGCGGCCAGTTCAAAGCTCACCGGATTGTTGATGGGAAGGTGTGATTGAAGGGCTACATCGGTGACCGGAGCATCATCAAATTTCAATTGATCTTCCCAGGTTAGGGCGTGATCGTAATTCCATGCTTGTGTGATGAGTGTGAGTTCATCATTTTCCCTTATCCAAACGTCAATATATTTTCCCTTCACAGCTTGTGATTGTTTTGTTTCTTTGAACATAAGCTTCTCAGTAAACGATCCTATTTCAATTATTCGCGTGCCAAAATCGATGATCTCATTTTCCGTTCGGGTATAATCGGTCAGATCAAATCGGTTTGTGAACGCTTTTTCGTAGATCGATACATTTTCTTTTCCAATAATCGTTTTCTGGAATTCTGGCATTAACCGAATGTCATTGGCATAGTAAGCCTGAATGCTTTGTGGCTTCTTATCTGATTTACTTTCGATAAGGGTTGTTCTGAATCGCTTTAACCAAGCGATCGTTTTCTCATCAGCTTTTGTATTGGATTGAGCAAAGATAACGGTCGTATTGACGCAGCTAAATATGAATAGCATGCAGACAAATCCGTTCTGTTTCATAAGGTGTGATTTTGTTTTCGTATTGAACGTGTAGTTACTCACTCAAAAATCAGGTGACTGGAAAAGAAAGGAAGCACCCGCGAATAAAATCTTCCATTGTCCGTCCACACTAAACTCCATGGATCACCATTGTATTCTTCAGCCTCATGTTTGAT
>CBQWHS010000846.1:0-2300 GCA_967728665.1 uncultured Chryseosolibacter sp.
ATTTTGCATATTCATCTTCGATCGATTTCAACGCGCGTGCTAAAGTGTTTGTGCCTCCCCATATCTGAACATAAACTTTTGATGTGTCCTTATCCAACAGAATGTATTTGATATGATTCGAGCCTTCTGTGTTTGAAACTATGTCACCTTCAAAGTCAATGTTGCCAATCTTGATCAGTGAAAGAAGTTTTTCCGGTGCAGGATAATCCGCCGAATGCGTCTTTAAGTTGGGTAACACCTTTGAATAATCATTAATGTATTCCTGCATCCAATCTGTTCCCGGCCAGCGGAGTTCCGTTCGTTCACCATAACGTTTCGCGGTGTACGGCATTTGGCTCGTAAACTTTGTTCCTCGCCCATCGCCTTTGTAATGCCATTGCGAACTGCTGTAAATAAGTCCAACGAGATCCATTTCGTTGCTGTAAAGCAAGAGGCGGATAAAGGAATCGACATCATCCACTTCGCCATCCGTTGTGACGATGGTGCGCGGCTTCGGTCTAAATTCCGGATTCCTTGCAACCTTGGGCAAACTCGACGTGGAGTTGTTAACCGAACATTCACACAATAGCAATACTAAAAGGACAAAGGTGAGTAGGCGCATGATCAAAATTAAGTAAACCAGTTAACATCTGTTAGTCGCAATGGTGAGTCCAATGAAAGTTTAAGACAACCGTCTACAGAAAGATATTCGACGAAATTGTTCTTTTATATATATTGTGTATGCTTTACACATTGAATCATTAATCAACCCTTAATCGCATGAAGAAGTTAAACTTAGCAATGTTCCTGGCGGCTTTTGCCGTTTCGTTATTCAGTTTTGGCCAAAAGGCTACAGTCCCATCGACTCCAATCGTTGCAGGGGCAAGTATTGCGCTGGTCCAGACTGAATTTGGAAAAGTCCGTGGCTATATTCACAACGGCACATACACCTACAAAGGAATTCCCTACGCAAAAGCTGAAAGATTTATGCCTCCGGCAAAACCGGAACCGTGGAAAGATGTTCGCAGCTCATTGACTTACGGACCCGTTTGTCCACTGATCGATCCAACAACAAGCGTGAACGATGCAGGCGAATTTCCTTTTCATCATGACTGGGGTTACACAAATGAAGATTGTCTTCGTTTGAATATCTGGTCACCAGGAATAAATGACGGAAAGAAAAGACCTGTGATGGTGTGGTTACATGGAGGTGGATATTCTGCAGGTTCATCGCAAGAACTTCCGTCTTATGATGGTGAAAACATCAGCAAGAAAGGTGATGTCGTTTTGGTGTCTGTGAATCACAGGTTAAATGTTTTGGGATTTCTCGACTTGTCAAAGTTTGGTGACAAATATAAATCTTCGGCTAACGTTGGGATGATGGATATCGTTTCTGCTTTAGAATTTGTGAAGAACAATATCGCCTCATTTGGTGGCGACCCAAATAACGTTACAATTTTTGGACAGTCGGGCGGTGGCGGAAAAGTGACAACACTCATGAACGCGCCATCAGCTAAAGGATTATTTCACAAGGCAATAGTTCAGAGCGGGGCATCTGCGCGCTTTCAGGAACAGGAAGTGACTGCAAGAGTTGGATCAGCACTTGTGGAAGCGTTGGGACTAAGTGGTGCAACTGTCGATTCAATTCAAAAAGTGCCATACCCAAAACTTGCGGCTGCTGCGAAGAAAGCACTGCAAAAAGTTCGTGAACAATTGGCCGCTGAAGGAAAACCGGTTACTGGTTTTGGATTTGGATGGAGCCCTGTTCGAGACGGTTCGTTCTTACCTTACCAGCCAACGGAACCTGCCGCTCAGGCAATCTCTGCCACCGTTCCGCTGATGATAGGATCAACGAAAAATGAATTTATTACTTCGCTGTGGGGAAATCCACAACTCAAGAATGGCTCTGTTGCTGACATGAAAGCATTCTTACAAAAAAGATTTGGCGACAAAACTGATGCGTATATCGCAGCCGTTAAGAAGGCCTTTCCAAACGATACAAAGGCAACGGACCTTGTAGATGTTGACGATCGCTTTCGAGCAGGAACTGTGAGTCAGGCGAATTTAAAATCATCAACTAAAGGCGCTCCTGTTTATATGTACATGTTCTCATGGCAATCACCGGTAATGGATGGAGATTTCAAAGCCCTTCATTGCATGGAACTGCCTTTCGTATTTAATAATATTTCACGGTGTGAGGAAATGACAGGAGGTGGAAAAGAAGCTTATGTTTTAGCAGACAAAATGAGTCAGGCATGGATAAACTTTGCACGCACCGGAAATCCAAATCATAAAGGTTTACCGGAATGGCCAGCATACAC
>CBQWHS010000847.1:0-2294 GCA_967728665.1 uncultured Chryseosolibacter sp.
TCATGACGTTGTCATATTCGAGCAAGCGCTTACGGATTCCGAAGTTATTTTCTTCGACTTTTTTCTGTGCGCGTTCGATAGAGCTCGTCACCATCGAATGTTGAATCACTTCACCTTCTTTCAATCCGAGTCTGTCCATAATCCGGGCAATACGCTCCGGCATGAACAAACGCATCAAATTGTCTTCGAGGGAAACATAGAATTGGGAAGTTCCAGGATCCCCCTGACGACCCGAACGGCCGCGCAACTGGCGGTCTACACGTCTTGATTCATGACGTTCTGTTCCGATGATTGCAAGCCCGCCCGCAGCACGTGATTCCGGCGTTAGCTTAATATCCGTTCCACGGCCGGCCATGTTTGTCGCGATTGTAACGGTTCCGGGCTTACCTGCTTCGGCAACAATTTCCGCTTCGCGTTGATGTTGTTTCGCATTCAATACTTGGTGCTTGATCTTTCTTAATTGCAACAAGCGACTCACCAATTCTGAAATTTCAACTGAAGTTGTTCCGACCAGTACTGGTCTTCCTTCTTGCGTTAAGCGAACAATTTCTTCTATTACCGCATTGAATTTTTCACGAACGGTCTTGAATACCATGTCGTCCTGATCTTTGCGTGTCGTTGGCTTGTTTGTTGGAATAACAACCACATCAAGTTTGTAGATGTCCCACAATTCACCAGCTTCTGTTTCGGCCGTACCCGTCATCCCCGCAAGCTTGTGATACATGCGGAAATAATTTTGCAACGTAATGGTCGCGTAAGTTTGCGTGGCGTCTTCCACCTTCACATTTTCCTTCGCTTCTATCGCTTGATGTAGTCCATCAGAATAGCGTCTTCCATCCAACACGCGACCGGTTTGCTCATCAACGATCTTCACTTTTCCATCAACCAAAATGTATTCGGTATCCTTTTCGAAAAGTGTGTACGCTTTTAGTAACTGATTTACGCTGTGAATCCGTTGTGACTTAACCTGGTAGTCGCGGATAATTTCTTCCTTCTTAATAAATTTTTGATTGTCGTCAAGCGATGAATCCTGTTCAATCTTGGCAATCTCGGTTGCAATCTCCGGGAGGATAAAAAATTTGGAATCTTCTCCTTCGCCTGTTATTAAATCAATTCCTTTTTCTGTCAACTCAACGCTGTTGTCTTTTTCATCGATGATAAAATACAACGGTTTATCAGCCTCAGGCATGTTGCGTTTGTTATCTTGCAGGTAGAAATTTTCTGTTTTCTGCAATACCGATTTATTACCTGTTTCGCTTAGGAATTTAATCAGGGGTTTGTGTTTTGGCATAGCCCGGAATGCGCGGAATAATGGCAAGCCACCTTCTTTTTCATTTCCTTCTGAAATCAGTTTACGGGCTGTGTTCAAATATTCGTTTACAACCTTCTTCTGCGCTTCAACTAATTTAAAAATCCGAGGTTTTAGATCGTAGAATTCGTGTTCGTCTCCACGCGGTATGGGGCCAGAAATAATCAATGGAGTTCGTGCCTCATCAATCAACACGGAGTCAACTTCATCCACCATCGCATAATGATGGGCGCGCTGAACCAATTCTTCCGGATCGCGAGCCATGTTGTCGCGGAGGTAGTCAAAGCCAAATTCATTGTTTGTACCGTAGGTGATGTCTGCCTTATAAGCATTTCTCCTCTCGATGGAATTCGGTTCATGCTTGTCGATACAATCCACCGTCAAACCGTGGAATTCATAAATTGGTCCCATCCACTCGCTGTCGCGCGTAGCCAGGTAGTTGTTTACCGTTACAATATGCACCCCGCGTCTAGCCAATGCGTTAAGGAATGCCGGAAGCGTAGCCACCAATGTTTTTCCTTCACCGGTCGCCATCTCGGCCACCTTACCTTCATGAAGAACAATTCCACCGATCAACTGTACTTCATAATGCACCATGTCCCAGGTGATCAGATTTCCAGCTGCCATCCATTTATTGGCCCACTTTGCTTTATCGCCTTCTATCTTCACGCTCTCGCGTTTTCCGGCAATCACACGATCAAAATCCTGCGCGGTGACTTCGAGATATTCGTTTTCTTTGAAACGTCTTGCTGTCTCGCGAACGATAGCAAAAGTTTTCGGAAGCACCTTCATCAAAGCCTTTTCAAGTTCTTTGTTACGGTCTTCCTCTAATTTATCTATCTCGGCAAAGATTGCCTCCTTCTCATTGATATCAAGGTCCGGGTTGTCAGCTACTTTCTTGTGCAGCGCAGCAAGATTATCATCTATACTTTTCAGTTCCTGGCTTAAAAACTCCTGAACTTTTCGCGATTCGTTCCTCAATTCA
>CBQWHS010000848.1:0-2293 GCA_967728665.1 uncultured Chryseosolibacter sp.
CACTTGGTGGAAAAAAATTAGTGAGTTCTGAAACGGGGACCTGGTTGGCGGATCATTTTATCGTGGCATTGTCACAAGTGAAACCTCAGGTGGATGAATTGTTTAGCGCAGGCATCAATCACATCTTTTATCATGGAATAACCTATTCTCCAATCGAAGAGAGTTATCCAGGTTGGCTGTTCTATGCTTCCACTAATTACGGACCATCATCAGCTATTTGGAAATTTCTTCCGCAGTTAAATAGCTATGTCGAACGGTGCCAGACTGTGCTGCAAAATAGTTCGCCAGACAATGACGTGCTTTTATATTTTCCAATTGCTGATATCTGGAATACAACACCGACATCGGGTGGGAGCATGCATCAACTGGACGTACATCACACGGAAAAATGGTTGATGAATACCTCCTTTGGAAAAACAGCCAACGAACTTTTGCAAAATGGTTTTTCATTTGACTATTTTTCCGATCGGCAGTTGATGGATTTTCGAGCAGAAGGCAACGCGTTAACGAATGGCAAGTCGTCATTCAAACTTTTGATTGTCCCCTCGTGCAATTACATTCCATTGGCGACTTTGCAAAAGCTGTACGAGCTGGCACGCAAAAGAATTCGCGTTGTTTTCGTGAATTCATTTCCGAGTAATGCTGTCGGATTCCTGGATCATGAAGCGAACCAAAAGATGTTGGAAAAAATATCGCAGGATATGATGTCATTGAGAAACGTTACGGTCACCACTTCTGTTTCGAACATCGAAAGTGTGAGGAGAGAGAAGTGGTCTTCAAAAGACTTACGGTTCATTCGTAAGAAAACGGAAAGAGGCATTGCGTACTTTATAACAAATCTTGGTGCAGAAAAAATTGATCAATGGATCACGCTGTCGTCAACAAAAAAAGATGTTGAGCGCTTTGACGCGATGTTAAATACCAGGGAGCAACTTCTGGCAAACAAGGATGGTCAGATAAAATTATCTCTTCTGCCAGGACAATCATGTTTCCTTCTTCCATCAGGAAAAGCCCCAGAGATATTGACAAAAGACGCAACAATAGAACTGATGGATGCATGGAAGCTTACAGCCGGGGAAGGAAACCCCAACCTTAATTTCTCTACGACTTTAACAGGTCCCCAACCATGGACAACATTATGTGACTCGTGTGAATTCTTTTTTGGTACGATGAAATATTCGACAACCGTCACAATGCCCGGCAATGTTGATGATAAGACGTCCGCAATTCTACAAATGGAAAATGTGAGCGATGCAGCCGACGTTTTCATAAATGGAAAAATGATAGGTGTTGCCTGGTGTTTTCCATTTCAGCTTTCGATCCCAGCTGGCGTATTAAAACCAGGAGTGAACGATGTTGAAATCCACGTCACGAATGCCGCATCAAATTATTTCAGGCTCTATGACCAAAGGCATCCCGAATGGAAAAAATTCTATGACATTAACTTCGTTAACATCCAATACAAACCATATGATGGAACGAAGGCGAAAACAATTCCGGCGGGATTAATGGGAAGGGTTTCAATTCAGTTTACAGCCAGGAAGTAGATATAATTAATTTATAGAGACAGCTTTTTTGCAAAGAGAAATCTTTTTGTTGAAGCAGATCGGCTTTCTTGTTATCCTTAATATGAACTGACTACGAATAATCGGACTTCTCAAAACGCTTCACCCAAATTTAAATACGAGCCGTGCGATTTTTTTCCAAAGCCAGCGTCTACTCGTAGATTTAGCTTCTCTTTTGGTTTCAGCGCGTAGCGAATTCCAAATCCATACGATGGTTTTACATTCTCGAAATTCAGAAGGTCTGCCAGGCGAGTGCCAACTTTTCCAAGTCCGCCAAACGTGGCCATTCCAAATCGCTTGTATACTTTAAAACGAAGTTCCGACTGAAAGGCGATGAGATCCTTGTCGGTGTAACGTCCTTCATAATACCCCCTCATATAACTGTTCGAGCCGATATTGCTTAAGTTTCGAATGGGCACGTTGCCGGCGGTAGCAATAAGATTGGCTTGGAACGCCAGTACAATGTCATGCTTCAGTTTGAAATATTTTCGCGTGTCAAGCATAAATGTTCGAAATGTGAAATCGCTACCCAGTGCTTTCGAGAAGAAACCATGATAGTATTGCACATAGAATCCTTTGGAAGGACTGAACGCATCGTTTCGACTGTCCCAGGCAATCAAGTAACCTGCTCCTGATACTGTTCCTCCGTTGCGTCCCGTAATATTTTCAAGATCAAACAGACTCGAACCGGATTGGTCGTAATTAAATTTGAAAACGTTCTGAAAGTC
>CBQWHS010000849.1:0-2291 GCA_967728665.1 uncultured Chryseosolibacter sp.
GCGATCAAAATTAAAGCGAAAAAAGTAGTTAAGTTCAAGGCAGGATATGAACTGTTGGGTAAACTTTAAAAGACCCCATGAATGTGATAGAAATTCGAAGTGCAGGGCCGGGCATTAAAGAGCTTCCCAAAGTAAAACCTGCTGTTGATATTGATACCATGACAAGCATCGATCCTTCGGTGCTGGAGGACTCCTTTGTATACGTTCACTGTTATTTCAATAATAAAAGTGACGAAATGTTGATCCGGATTTGGAAAACAACTTACCTGATTGACAAAGGTTCTTCATCACGATCTAAACTCGTGCATGCTGAAAATATTTCCTTCGCTCCTACATGGACATCTATTCCCGGCAAAAGACAATATTCTTTTTTGCTGATCTTTCATGCATTACCAAAGAGTTGCCAGTCATTCGATCTGCTGGAAGACATTCCTCAAGCTGGTGGATTCTTCATTCAAAATATTCAGCGAAATCAAACAGATGTGTATCATATCCACCTCTGATGAACACTGCCTTTGTTTAAGGGAAAACATTATTCGGTCCGCAGCGATTTCACTGGATTTGCCAATGACGCTTTCACTGCCTGGTATGCGATAGTCAGCACTACAATAAGAAACACGATCAGAAAACTCAGCAGGTATGTTCCGATGTCTATGGAAGTATGATAAGTGAAATTTTCCAGCCACTGACTCAGCAAGAAGTAAGACAATGGAACTGCGAGCACAAATCCCAAAACCAACAACCAAGCGAAATCAGTGTAGATTAATTTTAAAATTCCCCCAACACTTGCTCCTAAAACTTTTCTAACACCAATCTCTTTTACTTTGCGTTGAACAACAAACAGTACCAGACCATAAACGCCAAGACAAGATATTACAATGGCAATAAATGTGAACGTCTGAATGATACTGCCAAAGTCCCGAAAGTTCTGATACTGGTTATTTAATTGTTGATCTAAAAACGAAAATTGAAACGACTTCTCCGGAAACATCTTATCCCATTGGCGCCTCAATTCTTCAATCGTGGGTTGAACGTTTTCATTCTCAAACTTGATCGAAAGTGTGTTGAACTGGTTCGGATTCACTTCAATCACCATGGCAGATACAGGCGTGGTCAACGATGTGAAATTAAAATCACGTACAACACCGATCACTTTTCCTTTTTTTCCTTCACGGATTAATGACTTTCCGATTGCCTTCTCAGGACTCTCCCACTTCCATTCGCGCACAGCAGTTTCGTTGACGATGAACGCTTCCGCTTCGTCGGTTCTATTTTCTTTGCTAAAGCTGCGACCCGCAACCAGATCCATTCCATAAGTCTTCATGAAATCATAATCAACCGAGAAATTAGCGAGGAACAAATTGTCCTGTTGTGTAAAACCCTCAGGAATAGTACCGCGAAACACGACACCCAAACCAGGCGGGTTCGATGACAATGTAGTTGCTTTGATGTTCGATTGGGTTTCTACGGCATCTCTGAAACTTTGCAACCGTATCCAAAACGTAGAATCATTTTGCCTGAAAATACCGTTGAAGTTCTGGCTGAACAATGGGACATTGATCACATGATCTTTTTGAAATCCCAACGGACGCGTTGTTAGAAATCTCAATTGCTTCACAATCATAAGCGATCCGGAGAGAAGCATACACGCAATAGTCAACTGAACGACAACTAATGCTCTACGAAGAAACTGACTTCCTGCATTCAATGAGCCGTTGCCCTTCAACGCGTTGATCGAATTAAACTGTGTCACAAAATATGAGGGATAACCACCGGCCAACATCGTAATAGTCACAACTAAAATTAAGGCAGAAATAATCAGCGTTGCATCGAGCTCTTGTGCAAACTCAAGAGATTTATTAGTGAGGTCATTGAGAAAGGGAAGCGCAAAATAGAACACTACAAGTGACAACAGCAGCGCGATAAATGAAAAGAGAAAACTCTCGGCAAGAAATTGTCCGATCAACTGGTATTTCATTGATCCCAATATTTTACGAATTCCGATTTCTTTTATTCGTGTAAGTGATTGCGCTGTGCTCAGGTTAATGTAATTGATACACGCAATAATCAACGTTAAAAGTCCCACACCGATGAAGATAAGCAAATTCGTTTCGGAATTTGTATTGGTGGGTTCCATGAGAAGTTCGCTTTTCAGGTGAATGTCTTTCACTGGCATCAAGGTGAATACTTGCCCGACAAGTAAATCCGGACGTGCATATTTTTTCAAGAAGCCCGGCATATTTTTATCGACATTTGAAGGATCAGCGCCAGACTTCAGCAGTACGTAAGTG
>CBQWHS010000850.1:0-2282 GCA_967728665.1 uncultured Chryseosolibacter sp.
ATGACTCGTGTCTCGATGCTCTGTGTCCTCCAGGTAATGGATGACAGCGCCCGCAGCAATTATGGCTTCTCCAAAGCCATCGATACCGAATCCTTTTAACGATGCAGTTTTGAATTGATTGATCAGTTTTTCATAAGCATAATCAAATCCGTAGATCCATTCATCCAATGCGAATGTGTTGTATTCATCGGAAAGCAATCCATGGAATTTTTCCCGGGATGCTTTGCTGTAAATAATTTCAGAAGGTGAAAAGCCCTGGATTAATTTTAGAACATAATTTTCATTCCCCTGGGACGTGTAAAATTCTCCTGTTGACACATCAAGAAAGGCAACCCCCATTTGGTCCTTTCCCGCGAAGACGGAAGCGAGAAAATTGTTTTGCTTGCGCTCAAGCACGTTGTCGTTAAACGAAAGACCAGGAGTTACCAGTTCGGTGACGCCACGTTTTACAATTCCTTTTACAAATCTTGGATCTTCAAGTTGATCGCATATTGCAACACGATGGCCGGCACGAACAAGCTTCGGCAAGTAAGTATCCAATGAGTGATGCGGAAATCCCGCCAAGGCAGTTTCAGAAGCTGAGCCGTTTCCTCGTTTGGTCAAAACGATATCGAGCACTTTGCTCGCCGTAATGGCGTCTTGTCCGAACGTTTCATAAAAGTCGCCAACTCTAAACAACAACAGTGCCCCAGGGTATTTCACCTTAATAGCATTGTATTGTTTCATCAAGGGCGTTTCGCTAGTGGTTTTTGCCTCAGCCATTCGAAGCAAAGATAAAAAAGCGCTTCAGAAGTTTGTCCACAAAAAAGCACACCACGAATGATTTGACAGATTTACGAATCAATTGCGGAAATGTAGACAAATTGGGCATTCAACTCAATAAACAGCCAGGGTAATACGTCTACAACTTCGGTTTGAACATTCGCGTTTGAACCTCTACCTTTGTTTTTCAGTTTTACATTCTAAAGAACCACCATGTTTAAGTTTCTGCTTATCCTCGGTTTAATCGTCTACTCGATTTATAAGATCGGGACGATGTTTTTTCGTGCTGGGGCTGCGTCTCAGCAGTTCAAGAATCCTCAGCAACCTAAAAATTTCAATGGGGCCAACCCGGTAGACAAGAAGAAAACTAACTTCAAAGGTGGCGAGTACGTTGACTATGAAGAGGTGAAATAACCTCTAAATCCTGTGAACATTCATTTTTATAAATATCAGGCGACCGGCAATGACTTTGTTATGATTGATAACCGATCATCGAAGTTGACGTTTACCAAAGAACAAATCGGCAAAATCTGTGACCGGAAGTTTGGCGTGGGCGCAGATGGTTTGATGTTGATTGAAAATGATGCAGCCTCTGATTTCAACTTACTCTATTATAACAGCGATGGCTCTGAAAGCCTCTGTGGAAATGGAAGCCGTGCCGCTGTTAAAATGGCGTCTGCATTAGGACTCGTGAACGGAAAAGCGAAGTTCAATGCCTACGACGGTGTTCATGATGCCGAATTGCTTCCGAACGGGATCGTGAAATTAAGAATGAGCGATGTTCAGTCCGTAAAAAATATTGAGGCCGATTTTTTCATCAATACAGGCTCTCCTCATTATATCCATTTTGATACTGATGTAAAGAATTATCCAGTTTTTGAAGAAGGAAAACGCATTCGTTATTCTGATGCATTCAAGCCGGGCGGAACCAATGTCAATTTTGTCGAATTACAGAGTAACAACACCATCTTTGTACGCACGTACGAGCGAGGCGTTGAGAACGAAACGCTTTCCTGCGGAACGGGAGTAGTTGCAGCCGCTTTAGCTTCCTCGTTTAAAGGTTTTTCTTCGCCAGTGCATGTAAACACTCTTGGCGGAGCGCTGTCAGTAGAGTTCAAATTCTATAAAACCGCTGCTTCTGGCGGACAGGACGGCACATTTACAGAAATTTATCTCATCGGGCCTGCCAAATTGGTGTTTGAAGGCGACTTGGAACTGTAATTGATCATCTCAAATCCCAAAAAGAAATTAAATTTGGGCCCCTTTTGGGGTGTTAATCGGTTGTGTGTTTCAGTGATGACTGCTTGCACCCGATTATCAGAAACAACGCTATCAATACATAAAGAATGCTAAAACTTATCGCAAAAATTTTCGGAACGAAATCTGAAAAAGACATCAAGCGGATCATGCCTTTGGTTGAGGAGACCAAAAAGGAAATAGAAAAATTGCCTTCGATATCCAATGATGAATTGAGGAACGAATCGCGAAAAGTTCAGGAGTTTTTAAGCCAGGAACTGAAA
>CBQWHS010000851.1:0-2280 GCA_967728665.1 uncultured Chryseosolibacter sp.
GTTGGAAACGGAAACCATGCAAGCGAAACCTTGGTGCCATGAAACCTCTTGTACGTTGGCTTCAATGCTTCAATTGATTTTCGTACTTCGTCCGGGATTTTAGTCATTGGAAGTTCAGGATCCGGGTTAATCTTGTTCAACGCTTTCAACAATTCATTTCTGTCGACCTTGAACTTTAAATTAGTGTTGACCAACAATTTTTCCAGGTCAGGTTTTTTCAATGGCTTTGGATTGACAGATTGTTTACTGCTAAATGTTTTGAACAATTGTTCAGCTTGAGGCGATGCATTCGCGACAGTCAAGTCCTGAATAATCTGATCAATTGTCGCTTTCTTTTTCGATGCTGTTTTAACGGAGGAGGTACTCTTTTTAGCCATAAAATTATTGGTTAGTTGAATGAAAAACACGCAGTACTATCCTCCGAACCTTTATAAAATAAAACACCCATTCATCGTCGGAATTCCGGCAACGGATGGGCTCACTGAAAGAAAGGTATACAAACCGTTTGATTATCATCAGCAGATCATACACTTTCTGCCAAACAAAGAATGGGGAGATGATTTCCGTTAGCTAAAATCAATTCACTATAAATAGTAATTGGGCACTGGGAATTGGTATGGAAAAGACTGTTCAAGCTGAGTAACGGATGACAGAATGGAACGTGTCAGCGCGGCTGCGAAAATGTGATAAGATTTAGAAACTACGTAAGGCTAACTGATTACCTGAACACTTTTCTACCTTTTAAATGTCAATTCCTTTTCCGAACACGTTTCCGAAATTAAATTTTAAAAGATGCTAACAAATACAGGCGACAGTTTGTATTCTTATCACACCTATATATGAAAACAACCTGGTGACTATGCGTTCATTCAGAACAAAACCCGCTATTACTTCCGGCGAAAAGCGAATCCAAATTTTAGAAAGTCGTCTTAAGATTGCAATCGAATGTTTGACAAAAATTTCTGAAGGTGATCAAGCGCTTACGTTCCTGGATGTTGAGGTGAGCGGCGAAGACGAAGAAAGCAATCAGTTCAGGGACGCGCTTCGGCGAACGAAGCAGCAACTTGTTGAATACGTAAAGAAGGATCAGCAACGGATGTGGGCCGCCGAAGGAATGGCGAAATTCATTGAGCTCATCCAGGGCGACCGATCTAATAAAAATTTCTTTGATAATGTTTTAAGTGCAATTGTTCGATTCATCAATGCAAATCAGGGCGGCATCTTTCTTCTGAATGAGCGCGATCCGCAGGACGTGCATCTCGAATTGAAAGCATGTTATGCTTACGGCAAAAAGAAATTTCTAGAGACGAAAATTGGAATCGGCCAGGGAATACTGGGTCAGGCTTTCCTGGAAAAGGAAACCAGTGTGTTTCTCGAAGTACCGAATAATTATTTTGACATCACTTCCGGATTGGGAGAGGCAACGCCACGCTTCCTGTTGATCGTGCCTTTAAAGTATGATCATCAAATCGTGGGCATCATGGAACTGGCATCCTTCCAAAAAATGGAAAAGTACCAGACAGATTTTCTTGAAAAGATTGGCGAAAATCTCGCGTCTGTCATTCTCAACATTCAGCATGCATCGAAGGCAACGAACTTATACGAAGAATCACAGCAACATGCAAAGACACTTCTGGAACGTGAAGAAATGCTTCAACAAAGCATAGAAGAACTTGAGGCCACGCAAGAAGAAATGAAGCGGCATCAAAAGGCAGTTGAAGAAAGAACCCAGTTGATGAAATTTATAATCGACAACATTCCGGTTCCAATTTTTCTGAAGAACGAAAAGGGCCAGTATACGATGGTGAATAAATCCGAACTTAAACTGTTCAACGTTCCCGAAAATGAAATAATAGGAAAAGACGACAGTCACTTTGTTGCCAGCAATGCGGAATGGAAAGTGATCAAAGAATCGGATGAAGCGGTTCTGTCGTCTGACCAACCACTCGAATTGCCGATGCAAAATTTCACGACCGAGAATGGCACCTCTCATATTTTCAAAACCACCAAGATTCCTTTCACAAATAATGTGACCGGCAAAAAAAATATCCTCGGTGTATCAATTGACCTGACGGAAAAACTCACACTTGAGAAAAAATTATTGCATGAAATAAACATCAACGCTACGAATACCCTTATCAACCTAAGCGCACGTCAAAGAATGCTTTCACAAAAAATTGGATTCTACGCGGAGATGGTTGTAAAAGGAAAAACGGACCAAATTAACGAACTCAAAAACTGCATTCACTTGTTCGAACATTCTTTGCAAGTGATCAAAGA
>CBQWHS010000852.1:0-2279 GCA_967728665.1 uncultured Chryseosolibacter sp.
GGTGTAGGACCGGAAACACTGCTCCTCCTGAATCGCACGTACGAATCCCTTTACCGGGGCATCGCACAGGCAAAAGCAGGAAACCGGATCGGGGATGTGAGCTATGCGATCCAGAGCTACGTAGAGAGCTTCGGATACGGTGTGGTTCGCGAACTGGTGGGACACGGCGTGGGGCGCAAGCTTCACGAAGATCCGGAAGTGCCCAACTATGGAAAGCGGGGCAAAGGAGTCAAGATCATTGCCGGAATGGTTTTCGCCATCGAGCCGATGATAAACCGGGGAACAAAGAATGTCGTGCAGGATAACGACGGTTGGACGGTGCGAACCGCAGACCACATGCCCAGCGCACATTTTGAACATACGGTGGCCGTGACCGAGAGCGAAACAGTGATATTGACGACGCACGAGTATATTGAAGAAAATTATCCATACAAGTGGCGAAACAAAAGTCAATAGAACAAGACGGCACAATTTCAGAAGCGTTATCCAATGCGATGTTTCGCGTACAATTGGAAAACGGACATGAAGTGTTGGCACATATTTCAGGCAAGATGAGAATGCACTACATCCGCATTTTGCCAGGCGACAGAGTAAGATTGGAAATGTCGCCTTACGATTTAACAAAAGGTAGAATTGTATTCAGATACAAGTAACAACGAACATGAAAGTTAAAGCATCCATAAAGAAACGCAGCGCTGATTGCAAGATCATCCGACGCAAGGGCAAACTGTATGTGATTAACAAAAAGAATCCTAGGTTTAAACAAAGACAAGGTTAACATACTATGGCACGTATAGCAGGTGTAGATATTCCCGATAACAAGCGAGGCGAAATCAGTCTCACGTACATCTTTGGTATTGGCCGTAGGTCAGCCCAAAAGATCCTTACGGAGGCCGGTGTAAGCATCGACAAGAAGGTTAAGGAATGGAATGACGAAGAGTCAAACGCAGTCCGCGCAATCATCGCTGAGAAATTCAGAATTGAAGGCGCCCTGAAGTCCGAAATCCAGTTGAGCATCAAGCGCCTCATGGACATCGGATGCTACAGAGGATTGCGCCACAGAAAGGGCTTGCCCGTTCGTGGACAAACTACCAAGAACAACGCCCGTACTCGTAAGGGTAAGCGTAAGACGGTAGCGAACAAGAAGAAAGCAACTAAAGGTTAATAGATAAACTTTTCAATAATGGCGACAGCTGAAAAGAGAAAAGATAAAGCGAAGAAGCGCGTAGTGAACGTGGAAGCCGTAGGGCATGCACACATCCGTGCCACGTTCAACAACATCATCATTTCGATGACCAACACCACAGGACAAGTAATTTCCTGGGCGTCGGCCGGAAAGATGGGCTTCAAGGGTTCGAAGAAGAACACTCCCTACGCCGCGCAGGTGGCTGCTCAGGATTGCGCTTCCAAAGCTTTCGAACAAGGATTGAGAAAGGTAGAAGTATTCGTGAAAGGCCCCGGCGCCGGACGTGAATCGGCTATCCGCACCATCCAAGGATCGGGCATCGAAGTAACGGCCATCCGCGACGTGACGCCGCTGCCGCACAACGGCTGCCGCCCTCCGAAGAAAAGAAGAGTTTAATTAAAGAATATTATATTTAGGTTTTACCATGGCAAGATATACAGGCCCTAAAGTCAGAATCTCAAGACGTTTCAACGAGCCTATTTTAGGTGATAACAAGGCGCTTCAGAAGAAGAACTATCCTCCGGGTCAACACGGCCGTGGCAAGAAGCGCAAGCAATCGGAATACGCTACGCAGCTTGCTGAAAAGCAAAAAGCGAAGTACATCTACGGTTTGCTGGAAAGACAATTCGCAAAATTGTTCGACACCGCATCCCGCAAGAAGGGCGTAACCGGCGAAGTGCTGTTGCAATTGCTGGAATCACGGCTCGACAACACCGTGTACCGCTTGGGCATCGCTCCCACACGCCGTGCGGCACGTCAATTGGTACTGCACAAACACATCCTGGTGAACGGCGATGTTGTAAATATCGGTTCTTTCACACTGAAGCCTGGTGACTTGGTGGAAGTACGCGAACGTTCCAAATCATTAGAAGTCATCACCAACAGCCTCTCCCTCCAAGGAGCCAAGAAGTACAACTGGTTGGAGTGGGACAACAGCGAAATGACAGGAAAAATCATCAACCTGCCACCGCGTGTTGATATTCCCGAAAACATCAACGAGCAGCTGATCGTTGAATTGTACTCGAAGTAATTTTAACTGTTAACAACATCACTATGTCAATATTAGCATTTCAAATGCCAGAGAAGGTTGCGA
>CBQWHS010000853.1:0-2279 GCA_967728665.1 uncultured Chryseosolibacter sp.
TTAACACGAAAACATGTCTGACCAGGAGAAGCGGTCGTACTTTATTGGCGGCATCATTCTGGCTTTGGTTGGCGCGATATGTTTTTCGACCAAGGCAATATTTGTCAAGCTAGCTTATCGCGAAACCGATGTGGAGGCAGTGACATTGCTTGCATTGCGGATGGTTTTTTCGTTGCCATTTTTTCTGATCACCGCTTATCGAAGTTCGTCCAAGAGCGACAACGTAAAATTTACAGCTAAGGAGTGGATTGGCGTTGTGATTGTAGGTGCGCTGGGTTATTATATCAGCAGCTTGCTAGACTTCCTTGGCCTGCAATACATTTCTGCAGGCATTGAACGACTCGTCTTGTTTATTTATCCGACACTCGTTTTGTTGATGTCCGCGCTGATCTTCAAGCAAAAAATTTCCAAAATTCAATGGTTGGCGGTAGGGATCACCTATGCAGGTTTATTCCTTGCTTTTTTTAGTGAAGCAAATTTGGCCAGTGCTAGCAACGAGAATTTCTATTTGGGTGCTGCACTGATTTTTGCTTGCGCGATTACTTATGCGGCCTACATTGTCGGAAGCGGAAGACTGATACCAAAAATTGGCGCTGCAAAGTTTAACAGTTATGCAATGACGTTCGCGTGTATCGGAGTGCTTCTTCATTTTTTTATTTTTAGTAATGATACCTTGTTGAACTTGCCAACAGAGGTCTACGCCTATGGCATCGTTATGGCGGTTCTTTCAACAGTTATTCCCTCGTTTCTTGTATCAGAAGGAATTAAACGAATCGGATCGAGCAACGCAGCGATTGTTGGAAGCGTTGGCCCAGTTTCAACAATAATTCAAGCCAATATTTTTTTATCGGAGCCGGTGCTCGCAGGGCAAATTGTAGGAACAGTGTTGATATTGGTCGGTGTTTTTTTGATCGGCAGAACAAAAGCCCATTGACAGTTTCGATTCACGCTCGTTAAGTTTCTCATACTTCGCGATTGATTTTTTCCGGTTCAGTGATCTTTCATTGCGACTCCCGAAAAAAGACAGGCCGCTCCTTTCCGGACATCGCGATCTTTTATAAGTTGAACATTCAATCTTAATTATGAAAAAACTTCTGGTAGTAGTTTTCACCATTTTCACGATATGCGCTCAGGCGCAGTTCATCTTTGTATTTCTGAACAAGAAACTCGATGCTGAAAAACTCTCCGAAGAGCAGAGTAAAAAAATTATGGAAGGCCACTTCGGCAACATGGAACGACTGGCAAAGGAAAAGAAACTTGTAGCAGCCGGACCATTTGAGGGCGGAGGCGGAATATTTATCCTGAATACAACCAGCATGGACAGTGCAAAGTTTTGGATTAATCCTGATGCAGGAATAAAGGCAAACCGCTGGAATGTTGAATTATTACCATATTCACCTCGCGTTGGAAATGTCTGCGCCGTATCTGCGCCCTATACAATGGTTGACTATTCCTTCGTGCGATTTACGTTCGACAAGTCAAAAGCGGGATCAAAAAAAGCAAACAAAGATCACGATCGATTTTTGAAAAAGTTCGCTAAATCACCGGAAGTAATCACGGAGGGGATTTTCGCAAATTCCGGAGGTGGAATTCTTGTAATGAAAACCGAACCTAAAAAAGAAGAACTTGAAACCGACCCCGCTTTTAAAAGTGAGGAGATGACATACGACATCAAAAAATTATTTATCGCGAAGGGAAGTTTTTGCGAGAAGTAAAGAACAAATAAAAGGCACAGGTTCGCTGCGCCTTTTTTATTGAAAGCAATTTCAATTACTGTTTCTTGAATTTATCAAACTTGGATTCGACAGACCGTTTTGGAAAAACATTGTTTTGAATTTCAACATCAGCAAGTTCTCCTTTTGGGTCCAGCAGGATGTTTACAACTTCCTTATCCTTCACAAAAACTTTTGTAACAACATTTTCATCTACGCGCCAGATCTCAGCCGGTATCCGTTCAATTTCTTTTGAGCCGTCTTTGTAAGTCCATTCAATGATCAGCGGAGTTACGAGACCTCCAACGTTCTTGAACTTCACTTCGTAGATGTGTTTGCCTTCAAGTTTTGCACGCACTTCGTTGTCATCAACCCGGCTTTTGAAATCGCGATACGTTTCGTCTTTGGTATTGATCAGGTTAAACTCTTGTGGACCGTTACTAAAGTCGGTGGCATTTCCATTATTGCCCGCTGACAGATCGCCTGTTTTAACATGGACATCTTTTTTCTCAGGATCGAGCTTCGAATATTTAACGCGGTACCACTTCACATCATCAACGGCAACAT
>CBQWHS010000854.1:0-2273 GCA_967728665.1 uncultured Chryseosolibacter sp.
GAGTATCTTTCTCATGTCGATTTTCGAAATGACAATAAAAAATACGAAAAAAACCTGGCAGGCCCAAAAGGTCGTTCTAAGGCTTCACACCTTTGTAAATAATTTCACCGGCAGCCAGTCCAAACTTTTCTCGTTCTTCCGCAGTTTTTTCATTTACAAATCCGTCTTCTACAGTCTTCATTCCTGATTGTGAAATCCGATTGGCATAATCTAATCCATACTTTCTAACATGATCGTCCTGGCCGAACACTTTTTCTCTTTGTCGAGGATCAGTAATGGTGAAATCTTCAAAAGTTTGCGCAGGCAATGGTGGGAAGAATGGCACTTGCATGATTGCAAAACCACCTGGCTTTAATACCCGCGCGATTTCCCTCATCGCCTGCAAATCACTTTGCACATGTTCTAAAACGTGGTTGCAGAGAACAACATCGAACGTCTTTTCACTAAACGGGATCTTGTGAATATCCATCTTCACTTTTGCCAGCGGTGATTCAATATCTGCGGTGATGTAACCTTCTCCATGTTGCTTTTCGAAACGAGGAATGAAACAAGCCTCAGGAGCAACGTGTAAAACGGAAAGCCTCTTATCAAAAAAATTGGTTCGTTCCTTCAAGTACAACCAGATCAGGCGGTGACGTTCCAGCGAAAGGCAATTCGGACATAATGCGTTAGGTCGTGGATTGATCCTGCCATAAGGCAAAAATTTCTTGTAATGCTTTCCGCAAACCGGACATTGAACGGCATCTCCTGAGTAAAATAATCCAAGTACTTTAACACCAAACCCACCAATGCGTTGCAAGTACTTACGTGGAACGTATCGGATTATTAAAGCTATGAGCGTTTTCATTCGGTGCGCAAGATAACAACACCATGCTTGTTTGGATAGTCAAAAACATAAATTTGAGGAGGTTATGCCTCAGGGAGCGACCGAGTCAACGGGGCGACTTTTTTATCTTTTTTTGAGGATCACAAAACTATTTTGAAAGTACTTCCATCTTTGTAGTAGAACCGGGTTATTCCTTCAAACCGACCCGGAAGTGGCAGAGAAACTGAGACTTATGCATGCCGAAACTTTACTTGACATTGCCATGATGCATTCTGACACCCTCATCGGAAAGGCAAAACAAGGCGACCAGAATGCACAGGGAAAGCTAGTGCAGTTGTGGTATAAGCGGATATATAATTTCAGCTATAAGTTTTTTATGGACCATGATCTTGCCATGGAGGTTTCGCAAAAGACTTTTATTTCGATGTGCAGAAGTCTCCAGGGATTGCAGGACATCGCACGATTCAAATCATGGTTATACAAGATTGCCGTAAACTATTGCAGGGAAGAGGCGAGAAAAAACAAGAACAGCAGGTCACTTTCGTTTGATGTGGTTTGGAATCGGGAAGCGGAAGATTCACCAAAATGGGAGTCGTCGGGTCAGCGATTCGATAATCCTGAACGGCAACTTCAACAACAGGAGTTATCGGACATCCTTCAAACTGCGTTGTTCGAGCTTAACGAAGAGCAACGAGAAGTGGTGATCATGAAGGAATATGAAGGATTAAAATTCCGCGAGATTGCCGAAGTGTTGAATATATCCGAAAATACCGTGAAGTCGAGAATGTATTATGGACTGGACGGACTGAAAAAGATTTTAGAAAAGAAAAATATTAATAAAGATACGATTGGCTATGAACTTTAAGGTGAACGAACAAGATTGGATGGCCTACCTTTACGGTGAGCTCGAAGGAGAAGAGAAGGCTCGTTTCGAACAATACCTTCTTGAACATCCGGAAGCAAAAGCGGAATTTGAGCGGTTTCAAACAACCCGAAAATTACTCGCTGCTGTTGAAGATAAGGAAGTGATTGCGCCTCCGATTTTTGTTGGTGATTCCAAGCAACATTTTATTTGGAATACCCCTTATCTTAAAACCATCCTCAGTATTGCGGCATCTTTGCTTCTGGTAATTCTCGTAGGGAAAATCACCGGAACAAAAATTACGTATGGCAACAACGAGTTTAAAATGAGCTTCGGTAATCAGTCTGAACAACAAAAGACGAATGCAGCGACAGAAAAGAACTCGCTTACCGCGGATGAAGTTCAGAAGATGATCAATCAATCCCTATCCAAAAATAACGAGGCCGTTACGGCAAGCCTGAAGGAGTCGCAGGAGAAATTGGACGAATCTATTCGCAAGAATCTCGCGCTGAATTCAGGCAAGGTAGATAAACTGGTTCGTGAGGCCGCAAAGGCGTCACAGGCGCAGATCAATCAATACGTGTC
>CBQWHS010000855.1:0-2271 GCA_967728665.1 uncultured Chryseosolibacter sp.
AAAATTGCGCTTCTTTATCTGTTCGACAATGAGATCCGAACGAAGATTATAAAAGGCGATCAGGTGCTGGAGGGGAAAACTTCCGACCCCATTCGTACTCTTTATGAGAATGAACTTGTTAAAAAGGAATACACTGACTTGAGCAAGCTTGAATACTGGTACGGAGATTATCTGTATGCCTATGGAGTACAGGAAATTGTTAATCCAACTCAGAAGGCCCTCGGCAAGCGCAGGGTTTTTTATATCAACAAGATCACACCTCCGCGCTAGCTTCTTCTAATTTTTTGAAAGAATTTATTACTGCTCAATGTGTTATGCCTATATTTGCGTCCAGGCAAGTATGCAGAAAAAACTCATCCTAGATTCTGATCTCCTCGACATCACGGTAAGTCGCCTTTGCCAACAATTAATAGAGAACCACAACGATTTTAAAGAATCTGTAATCATCGGAATGCAGCCGCGGGGTATTCATCTCGCAGACCTGATTCATCAGAATCTTGAAAAGATACTGAAACGTAAGATCCCCTTGGGATATCTTGACGCCACGTTTCATCGCGATGATTTTAGACGAAGAGAAATCCCGGCAAAGGCAAGTGAAAACAGAATTCCCTTTATCATCGAAGGGAAAAATGTAGTTCTCGTTGATGATGTCTTGTTTACCGGTAGAACTATTCGAGCAGCACTGGATGCCATGATTTCTTTTGGTCGCCCCGCAAAAGTAGAATTACTGGTATTGATCGATCGGAAATACAATCGTGAACTTCCCGTTGCGGCAGACTATGTTGGGAAGTCGGTGAACACGCTCGCATCGCAGCGCGTGCTGGTAGAGCTTCAGGCGCAAGGTCATAAAAACAATAAAATCTGGCTGATTAATAAGGATTGAAACTATGTCCAAACTAAGTCAAAAACACCTGCTCGGAATTAAAGACATCACCAGGGAAGACATAGAATTAATTTTTGAAACCGCCGATAATTTTAAAGAAGTCATTAATCGTCCCATCAAGAAAGTACCTTCACTGCGCGATGTCACTATCGCCAACGTTTTTTTCGAAAACTCAACACGTACGCGGCTATCATTTGAACTCGCGGAAAAAAGATTGTCGGCTGATGTTGTGAATTTTTCGGCTTCCACCAGCTCTGTTAAGAAAGGAGAAACACTTCTGGACACGGTCAATAATATTCTGGCGATGAAAGTGGATATGGTGGTGATGCGCCATGCAAGCCCTGGGGCACCACATTACTTGTCGCGACATATTTCTGCGAATATTATCAACGCTGGAGATGGAACACATGAACATCCAACGCAGGCACTGTTGGATGCATTTTCCATTCGTGAAAAACTTGGATCGGTAAGCGGAAAGAAGATCGCGATCATCGGTGATATCCTTCATTCACGTGTAGCGCTTTCTAACATCTTTGCCCTGCAAAAACTTGGTGCAAAGATCATGGTGTGCGGTCCGCCGACATTGCTTCCTAAATTCATCAGTCAACTTGGGGTGCAAGTGGAATTTGATGTTCAGAAAGCGCTCGAGTGGTGCGATGTTGCAAACGTTTTGCGCATCCAACTTGAACGTCAACAGATAAAATATTTCCCTTCCCTACGCGAGTATTCACTGTACTACGGCATCAATAAAAAAATGCTGGATGATCTGAAAAAAGAAATCATCATCATGCATCCAGGTCCTATTAACCGCGGAGTTGAATTGAGCAGCGATGCAGCTGATTCACCTCATTCAATTATTCTCGATCAAGTTGAAAATGGAGTGGCGGTGAGAATGGCAGTGCTGTATTTGTTGGCGGGGGCTGCGTGATGGTTGGTGTTTGTGCGAGAATGTAGAAATTGAATCAGTCGGTCTTAATAGATTTTTCAATTACTGACTTAAGGCGGTCATGAGCATACGTTTCAGCTCGCTGGTCCACAGGATAGTCTCATTGCGAAATGGCAGCCATACTTATCGAGAATAGAACTTACCATTATTAGATTGATTGAGTTGATACTTTCAATTTGCTTAAACAGGTCTCGTATCTCCCGCGAATCTCCACCATATTTTTTCGCCACGGAGTTTAAATCGCTTCTGTATTTCTGATCGTCAATTCCAATAACGGAAAGCTTCAAAGTAATTGAATCAAACACGTTTTTTTGAGCAGTGAGGTCATCAGTAAAACGAGATTGTCCACAAGCGTGTAGGGCAATGAGAATCGCCAGCAGAATCTGGATACCGAAAAGTCTTTTGTTCTTCAAATGTAATAGGGTGAGGTAAAAAAGGCTGG
>CBQWHS010000856.1:0-2271 GCA_967728665.1 uncultured Chryseosolibacter sp.
ATTACCGTAATCGGTTTATGTTCTCAAACATTTCCACCCACTTCTGTTGAGCCCAATGCAACTAAAGAAAATTTCGCTTGCCGAATCACGATCGTTTTCTCCCTTCTTTATCGATTACATAGAACAAAAGAAATCCCTTCAGCAATTTTATAACAGGTTTCCTAAAGTAGAGCACTTTGGAGATCAACTAAGAGATAAGGCAACTTCATTTTCTTCGACAACGCGCAGCACATTGGTTTCCGTGCTGAGAAATCAATACAATAATTTGCCTCAGAAGGATGCTGTCACAGTGAATATCAAGTCGTTGGCAGATGGGAATACATTCACTGTCACAACAGGACATCAGCTCAATATTTTTACCGGCCCGCTTTATTTTATTTATAAAATTGTAACCGTCATCAACACTTGCCGGGAGTTAAAGAAGCGCTATCCTCAATCTCATTTCGTTCCTGTTTATTGGATGGCATCGGAGGATCACGACTATGACGAGATAAAATATTTCAGATTTCTTGGTAAGAAATATGTGTGGGAAACTGATCAGAAAGGCGCGGTCGGAAGGTTTTCTACTGACGGACTTGCTCAACTGGCGGAGCAATTGCCAGGTGATGTTTCGATATTTAAAATGGCATACCAGGAGAAAAATCTTAGTGCTGCGGTTCGTGTCTATGTCAACGAACTTTTTGGAAATGAAGGCGTCGTAGTGATTGATGCGGATGATGCGAAATTGAAGGCTCTTTTTTCAAGTGTAATTCATGATGATGTCCTTAATTCTTCGACTGAAAAATTAGTTGCAGACACCAATGCAGAACTCGAAGCACTCAATTACAAAACGCAGATCTACTGTCGCGATATAAATTTCTTTTATCTCGAGGGAAGCATTAGAAACCGAATTGAAAAACACGGTGAGTTATTTCGGATTGTTGATACAAAACTTTTTTTTTCGGAATCTGAAATACGAAAGCTTATCGAAACTAATCCGGAGAGATTTAGCCCAAATGTAATTCTCCGGCCATTATACCAGGAATTTATTTTACCGAACGTTGCTTATGTAGGCGGCCCTGCGGAAGTCATCTATTGGCTTCAATTGAAAAAAGTGTTTGATCATTACAAAATTCCTTTTCCGGTTTTAATGCCTCGCAATTTTGGGCTTATTGTTGAGAATCATTTGAGCAAAAAATTCGAGAAGACCGGGCTTGATCTTCAAATCTTATTTGAAGACAAAAACTTTATTTTTAATCATTGGATACTCAAGAATACCAAACACAATTTGACAGTTGGTTCTGAACGTAGCACTATTCAAACTATTTTCAAGGAATTAGAGAATCGAGCCTATTCAATAGACAAAACACTCGGACCTTTTGTAGCGGCTGAAGGAAAACGTGCCGTTAACAGTCTTGAGAAAATTGAAAAGAAATTACTCCGGGCCGAGAAGCGGTTTCAATCGGACAAGCTTCGCCAAATCGAAGCTGTGAAAGATGCACTCTTTCCGAATGGAGGCCTACAGGAAAGGACAGATAATTTTTTAAACTTTTATCAGCGTGATCTATCCCTTATCTCTAAGTTGATCACTAATTTCGATCCGTTTGATTTTAGGTTCAATATTTTAACGTATGAATCTTGATGACTAAAGATCATGTAAGAAAATTATTTCTGCAAAAGCGAGCCAGCCTTTCTGAAGCTGAGTTTCAGAGATTGAACAAATTAATTGTCCAGCATTTTTTCGCATCGATTGATTTAAAGGCTATTCAGGTATTACACACTTTTCTTCCCATCGAAAAGCAAAAAGAAGCGAACACGTGGCAAATCATCGAAGGAATTCAAAAGAACCATCCGCATATCAAAATTTCTGTTCCTCGCATCAACAACCAGCTTTCGATCATCGAAAATTTCTATTTCGAGAACCGAGAACAGTTGGAGAAAAACACCTGGGGAATTCTTGAGCCAAAGCAAGGCATTCCAACACCGCTGGAGAAAATTGACACCGTTCTTGTACCGCTTTTGGGATTTGACAAAAAAGGTAATCGTGTTGGTTATGGAAGAGGATTCTACGATAAGTTTCTCGCCACTACATCGGCAAAAAAAATTGGGCTTTCTTTTTTTGAACCTGTCAAGGCCATTGAGGGAATGTCACCTCAAGATATTCCGCTTGACTTGGTCGTCTGTCCTGAAGGTGTTGTTAAATGTAATTCCTAGCTATTGCTTTGGGGGCGATACATTAAACGTTTCCGAGCCAGTTACAAATCTTCCATCGGAGGTCACCCCTTCTACCAT
>CBQWHS010000857.1:0-2266 GCA_967728665.1 uncultured Chryseosolibacter sp.
ATGGAAACACCGGCATCTTAATCGCGAAAGCCAAAAACATTGCCCAGAAAATAATGCTCTGCGTTCCTAAGGGAAGCGATTGACCAGCTGCATAAAGCGCTTCGATAGAGAAATTATGTTGGCCAGGAGTTTGGTAATACAGATAAATCAAACCTACGAGCATCACTAAGCTTCCGGCAAGTGTGTAAATGAAAAACTTCAAGGTTACAGCGCCGCGATTGACTCCACCCCAGCGAAGACAAATAAAATAAATAGGAATCAGCGCCATCTCCCAGAAGATGTAGAATAGGAAACCATCAAGCGCTACAAACACGCCAACGAGCGCAGTCTCCATAAACAACACCAGGCTATAGAATGCAACCGGTTTGTCGTAATTATTTCTAAACGATGATAAGACAATGAGGGGTGTGAGTAAAGTTGTTAGCAGCACGAGCAGCATACTGATGCCATCGATGCCAGCGTAAAAATTGATTCCCAATGAAGCGATCCACGGATAGTTGATGACGAATTGCGTTTGGGAAGTTGGCTCAAATTGAACAATCACAACAACTGTTAAAACCAACTCTAAAATCGAAGCGATGAGTGCCCATGATTTTGCCAGGCGTGCATCAAGGGTGAGCAAAATGATCGCTGCAATTAATGGCCAGGAAATAAGTAACGCTGTTAACATTGTAATGTATTGCTAAAAAACGATAAAACTTTTTGCTACTAACAAAACGATGATGCTCACCACCATCGCGAAGATGTAAAAACCTGTGTTGCCAGTCTGAACAAGACGAAGAGTCTTGCTTCCCCACGTTACCAATTTTCCGGTGCCGTTCACTGCGTTATCAATAACTAATTTCTCCATAACGGAATCAAATACTTTCGATAAGAAATTCAACGGACGTACAATGATCGCATCGTACAGTTCATCAATGTAATACTTGTTGTATATGAGTTTGTGAAAGCCAGTGAGTGCTACACTTTCTGCTGATGGAATGCGCTTGCTTCGAACATACAAGAGGAAAGCGACAAGGATCATCACCAATGTCAACCCAACTATTACCCCCATCAACATCAGTTCTGTGGAATGTTCGAGGTGATGGTGTTCTCCAGCGATTGCGACAGATTTTTCAAAGACAGGAGCAAGGAAGTTATTCAATACGTGAGTTCCACCAAATACTTCTGGTATTCCCATAAATCCACCAACTAGGGATAACACTGCTAAGACCATCAGTGGAATAGTCATGCTTTTTGGAGATTCATGAATGTGATGTTGCACGTCTTCAGTTGCTCTTGATGTTCCGGAGAACGTAAGGAAGAATAATCTGAACATGTAAAATGATGTAAGCAACGATGCGAGCACGGCCAGCGCCCAAATAACCTGGTTATGTGCAAATGCATTTGCCAAGATTTCATCCTTTGAAAAGAAGCCTGCGAAAGGAGGGATACCCGCGATCGCTAATGTTCCGATTAAAAATGTAAGGAATGTGACCGGAAGATATTTTCGGAGGCCGCCCATACTGCGGATATCCTGTTCGCCACCCATTCCATGGATAACACTTCCGGCTCCTAAAAACAATAATGCTTTGAAGAACGCGTGTGTTGCCATGTGAAAAATTCCAGTAGTGTATGCGCCGAGTCCAAGCGCCAGGAACATTAAACCTAATTGACTAACTGTTGAATACGCTAAAACTTTCTTAATGTCATTTTGAGCAACAGCGATTGTTGCTGCAAATAATGATGTTGCTAATCCGATGATGATAATAAGCTCAAGTGTGAATGGAGCAAGTGTGTACAAAACGTTGTTACGCGCGATCATGTAAATTCCGGCGGTAACCATCGTTGCGGCGTGTATCAATGCAGAAACTGGAGTAGGTCCCGCCATAGCATCGGGAAGCCATGTGTACAATGGAATCTGTGCGCTCTTTCCAATTGCTCCGATAAATAATAATATCGTTATGACAGTGATGATTTCAGCTCCTTTTGGAAATTCGGTTGCCTTTGCAAATACATCCGCGTAAGCGATGCTCCCGAAGTTTATGAAAATTAAAATTACACCAAGGATCAATCCAAGGTCACCGATCCTGTTCATGATGAATGCTTTCTTGGCTGCATCATTATAGGGTTGATTCTTGAACCAGAAACCGATCAATAAATACGAACACAGTCCAACCCCTTCCCAGCCCACGAACATCAGGAGATAATTTGAACCCATCACAAGCAAGAGCATGAAGAAGATGAACAGGTTCAGGTAAATGAAGAATCTGTTGAAGCCAGCATC
>CBQWHS010000858.1:0-2264 GCA_967728665.1 uncultured Chryseosolibacter sp.
AGGAGATCATGGTGGAGTATTCTTCTCCGAACACCAATAAACCTCTTCACCTCGGGCACCTTCGAAATAATTTTCTCGGGTGGAGTGTTGCAGAAATATTGAAGGCGAGCGGATACAATGTCCACAAAGTACAGATCATCAACGATCGCGGTATTCATATCTGCAAGTCAATGGCTGCATGGAAATTATTTGGCGATGGCGAAACACCGAAATCATCCGGCATCAAGGGCGACCACCTTGTGGGTAAGTACTATGTTGAATTTGATAAAGCATATAAAGCGCAGATAAAAGCGTTAATCGAAAAAGGATATTCAGAAGCCGAAGCGGAGAAAGAAGCGCCTGTGATGAAGGTTGCCAGCGAGATGCTTCGTCAATGGGAGCAAAGAGATCCGGAGATCTTAGCACTCTGGAAGACAATGAACGGCTGGGTGTATGAAGGCTTCGATGCTACCTATAAGAAAATGGGCGTTGATTTTGAAAAGCTTTACTACGAGTCAGACACATATTTACTTGGCAAAGAGCAAGTGATGGCGGGTGTTGAACGCGGTGTATTTTTCAAAAAAGAAGATGGCTCTGTTTGGGTTGATTTGACTGGCGATGGACTCGATCAAAAAGTTCTCCTTCGCGCTGATGGAACTTCTGTATACATGACACAAGACATTGGCACAGCAATTCTTCGCTTCCAGGATTTTCCAAAAATCGCTGGCCAGATTTATACGGTTGGTAATGAACAAGAGTATCACTTCAAAGTTCTGTTTCTGATCTTATCTAAACTTGGATATGACTGGGCAAAGCATTGTTATCACTTATCCTATGGCATGGTTGATCTTCCAACAGGGAAAATGAAATCGCGTGAAGGAACAGTCGTCGATGCAGATGATTTGATGAATGAAATGATTGAAGAAGCGGAAAAGCAAACACGTCAGCTTGGCAAACTTGACGATCTCAATTCCGCGGAAGCGAAAACATTATACGAAATGATAGGCTTGGGGGCATTGAAATTTTTCTTGCTGAAGGTCGATCCAAAAAAGCGAATGTTGTTTGATCCGAATGAGTCCATTCAATTACAAGGATTCACTGGTCCGTTTATTCAATATACGCATGCGCGGATTCGTGCAATCCTTCGCAAAGCCAAAAGTCTTCACGTTGACATAGAGGGCACCACCATTGGCAATGTTGCTTCATTGGAGCCGGCAGAGCGTGAAGTGATTCAAGTCTTAACGCAATTCGAAAGTAGACTTAAGGAGGCTGCACGCGAATATTCACCAGCTGTGATCGCAAATTTTGCCTATGAATTAGCAAAAACGTATAACCAGTTTTATCAAAATATCCCCATCTTTAATGAAGCTGATAAGGAAAAGCTGAAGGCAAGAGTCATTCTTTCTCAAACCGTTGCTGACGCCATAAAGCAGGCAATGCATTTGCTGGGAATAAACGTTCCTGAAAGAATGTGATGGAAGGCTGAACAAAATCAGTCGCTTGAAAGTTTAAATAAGAAATAAATCCAAATACTCGTATGAAAACTCTGTTCGCGATCTTTTTAATAACGCTTTTTACTGCACCTATGGCAACCTCAGTTTATGACTTTAAGTTGAATTCAATTGATGGTAAGCAAATTGACTTTGCACAATTCAAAGGCAAAAGCCTGTTACTGGTAAATGTCGCGTCGAAATGTGGGTTCACGCCTCAATACGCCGAACTGGAAAAGTTGCATGAGGACTTTGGAAATAAAGTGGTCGTAATTGGTTTTCCCGCTAACAATTTTGGAAGTCAGGAGCCAGGCACGAATACGGAGATCGCGCAATTTTGCCAGGCAAACTATGGGGTGAAATTTCAAATGATGGAAAAAGTATCAGTGAAAGGTGAAGACCAACATCCACTGTATAAATTCCTGAAAGAAAAAACCGGTCAGGAACCTAGCTGGAACTTCTGCAAGTACCTGGTTAAGCCTGATGGCAGCGTTAAGTTCTTTGCTTCTAAAGTGAAGCCGCTCGATAGCGAGATTGTAGATGCTTTATAAGAGTTTCATAATTGTTTTCGTCACTATGGGCCTTGGGACGCTTTTATTCAATAGTCTTTTCTCGAATCAGAAAGCGCCTTCAGGCTCCATCTATGATTTTAAGATCAAGTCACTCGATGGTGACTTGATCGACTTCTCAAAATACAAAGGCAAAAAATTGCTGATTGTAAATACTGCGTCAAAGTGTGGGTACACTTATCAATATGAGGGCCTTCAAAAACTTCACGAACAATTCGGAGATAAA
>CBQWHS010000859.1:0-2262 GCA_967728665.1 uncultured Chryseosolibacter sp.
AATTAAAAAGGACTTTTTTGCCAGGTTGAATTTGATCGAAGCATTTCTTAAAGCTCAGGTAATTTGAAAAAATTGCCGCGTCCTTTACCTTCACCACATATTCATCACCTTGGTCAGTTATTTCAAAATTTGATTTGAAGAGACCTTTTAAAGATGCTCCGTTGATCAGCAACAATAAGAACTGTGTTGCTACACCAGCGAAAATACCCACCAGCAAATCAGTCGCTAATGTGACTACAATTGTAACTACGAAGATTATCAACTGATCCCATCCGATATGCCACGTCTTTTTAAATTCTTTTGGAGACGCCAATCGATAGCCGGTGTAAATCAACATCGCAGCAAGGGCGGCATTTGGAATCATTTCAATAAGATTCGCAGCCAGCGCCACAAACAGCAGGAGGAACAATCCGTGGAAGAAATTCGCCCAGCGTGTCTTTGCCCCGTTGTTGATGTTCGCTGAAGAACGAACAATTTCAGATATCATTGGAAGACCGCCAATAAAGCCAGCGCTCAAGTTTCCAATACCAACAGCCAAGGTGTCTTTGTTCAAGTCAGACTTTCTCTTGTATGGATCAAGGATATCAATTGCTTTCGCACTCAGAATAGATTCAAGACTTCCCACCAGGGCAAACATTACAATGTATTTAATTGAAGTAGTGCTTGTGATCTCGCTAAAATCAGGCAATGTAATCCCGCCAAGGAAAGTATCCGGCAATTGCACTAACAGGTTTCCTGGAATGATATGATAGTTGATATGCGCCAATGAATAATCGTGTTCGTTCGCGAAGTCATAAAACACCGCTAAAGGAATTGCGATCAACAAAACAATCATTGGAGGAGGAATCATCTTGAGGAATCGGTTCTTGATGAAAGGCATTGAAAATAAAATGATCAAGCTGACGATTCCGATAAAAGCTACTTCGGGATTCATACGTTGCAGTAAGTATGGAATCTCTGCAAGCAATTCAAGCGGTTCTTTGCCTTCCGGTTTTGCACCAAGGAGCACTGGAACTTGCTTTGAAATAATAATGATTCCGATCGCAGCGAGCATACCGTGTACTGCAGAAGCAGGGAAAAAATCTCCAAGCTTACCCGCTTTAAACACGCCAAAAAGGATTTGAATAATAGCAGCAACAACAACAATTGCCAGTGCCAATTTATATCCTTTCATATTGTCGCCATGGCCAAGCTCTTCAACTGCCCCAACAGCAATAGCAATTAATCCGGCAGCGGGACCTTTAATGGTAACACGCGCGCCCATAAATAAAGAAACAACAAGGCCTCCGATGATTGCTGTGTAAATACCAGCAATAGGAGGAAAACCACTGGCTTTAGAAATCGCCAAGCACAGCGGCATTGCAATAAGAAATACAAGAAACCCAGAAACAGCATCGCTGCGCCAATTCTCTTTTAGGCCTTCGAGTCCGTCTTTTGGGATTGTTAATGGTTTCATAAATGAAATTCGATTTAAAACTTAAGAAAAATTAAAGGCCAGCATAGCAGGCATAGAAGTCGCTGTCTGGGCAAACGACCACGTAAGATTTAAATCGTTCAGATAAGAAAAATGCGGTGCAGCTTAAATAAAGGAGGCTGCAGGTCGAAGCGTTGACCTACTTGTATCAGTTTGTTATCAGATGAATGAATGACATGGGAAAGCGCATTTACAGAAGACGATAGATCTGCGAGTTCAACACAATGAACAAGTTTCGCCCGGTCATCTTCATTTTCGTTTTCGCCTTCTTTCTCGGTTCTCTCTTCAAGGAACACGGAAAGAGTGAGCGCCTTGTTGTGTTCTGCTTTCAGGTTATGATGACTCTTCGATGACGCAATAGAACTCTCCTCTTCACCAGGATGGATGGCGAGTGAAAAAAACTGAACAGAAATCAGTAATAGGATAATTCTCATGGAGTTCTCGTAGAGTGTCCTTAGACGCATACTTACGTAAAATCTATTTCAAAGGTGAAAATAAAAATGCATAAAATATGGGAAATGAAAAAGAATTAACCCCGTGTGTATGTTTTACTTATAAGCAAACGATTTCAAAACGACTTTAAGTTTTTTTTAAGCTTTTTGATTTCGTCTTTTTTCAATGCAGGGAAATTAGCGATTCTAAAAGTGGATGATTTTAACTGACCGTAACCTTCCCCAAGCAAGAATCCATTCTTCTTTGATTCCTGCTTAATTCTCTCAACATTTTCTGGTGTTGAGATCATCGGGATAACGGTAAAAGAATGAGCGTCCTTATTTTTTATATAATGA
>CBQWHS010000860.1:0-2261 GCA_967728665.1 uncultured Chryseosolibacter sp.
TCAATCCAGCTTTCTCGGCTACAGATCCTTTCTCAACTTCCCCAACGACTGGAGGAAAACGATAAAAAAGAAAATTTGCGATGCCCTCCTTTTTACTGAATTGCTGAATGAAGTCAGCCGGAATATTGATATCAATTAATTTGCCGTCACGCTCAATAGTGTAATAGGCATTTGTGCCCAGCAGCGTTTCTGGTTTAACGATGTCTTGAAAATATTTAAAATCCTGGCCATTGATTTTGACAATCTTGTCGCCCGTTTTTAGTCCAATAGATTCGCCAACGGTTCCTACCTGGAAGCCTCCATTTTTATTGATCTCATCTTTTAACCAATAGGTATCCCCAAACGCATACGTTATTCCTATAAAAATCAGAACACCAACAACCACGTTCACAGTAATTCCACCAAGCATTACAATAAGTCTTTGCCATGCTGGCTTAGAACGAAATTCCCATGGCTGCGCAGGTTGCTTCATCGTTTCCGTATCCAATGATTCATCAATCATTCCGGAAATTTTTACATAACCTCCTAAGGGTATCGCACTAATTGCGTATTCAGTTTCGCCTTTTTTGAACGACCATATTTTTGGCGGGAAGCCAATCGAAAACTGTTCAACACGCATTCCAAAATATTTAGCGGCAATGAGGTGCCCGAACTCATGTACGGCTACCAAAAAAGAAAGACTCAGCAGCAGCTGAGCGAGCATAATCATCCAATCCATTTTATTCTTTGATTCATTATTTGATCAATTCCAAAGCTTTGATACGTGTCTCTTTGTCCGTTTGGACGTAATCATCGTACGAAGGGTTCTTGATATAAGTCATTTTTGTCATGCATCGTTCCACAACATCCGACATTTCAAGGAAACCAATTCTGTCCTTCAAAAATTCGGCCACAGCCACTTCATTTGCTGCATTTAAGACGCAAGGCGTGTTTCCAGCCTTATTTAATGCTTCATAAGCCAGCGCAAGATTACGAAAAGTTTCCAAATCTGGCTTTTCAAACGTCAGGTTTGAATATTGTGAGAAATCAAAACGTGGAAAATCTGACTTTAATCTTTCCGGATAAGTCAACGCAAACTGGATTGGTAAACGCATATCAGGAAGTCCGAGTTGCGCTTTTATTGAACCATCCTCAAATTGAACCAGTGAATGAATTATTGATTGAGGATGAACGACAACTTCAACTTGTGAGGACTTCAATCCAAAAAGCCATTTTGCTTCAATCACTTCAAGCCCTTTATTCATCAAAGACGCGGAGTCAATTGTAATTTTTGAACCCATTGACCAATTCGGGTGTCTTAGAGCTTGCTCCTTCTTAACCGACAATAACTCTGTTTTTGTTTTTCCGCGGAATGGTCCACCGGACGCCGTTAATATTATCTTTTCAATTTTGTTGTGAAATTCTCCAACGAGACATTGAAAGATTGCCGAATGTTCTGAATCGATTGGATAAATGTTTACGCCTTTATCTCGCGCTAAGGATGTAATGAGTTCACCTGCAACTACGAGTGTTTCTTTGTTGGCAAGAGCAATTGCTTTTCCTGACTCAATCGCTTTGATTGTTGGTCGCAGTCCGGCGTAACCGACAAGTGCTGTTAACACCAAATCGATAGTGTCCATTTGTACGATTGAAGCTAATGCATTTTCACCCGCATAAACTTTGATGTCGTGTGCTGCTAAAGCGCCTTTCAATCTTTCATAGTGACTGTCGTTTGAAATCACGACAGCGTTCGGCTGATATTTTTTTGCTTGCTCTATCAGCAGTTCAACATTGTTTTGCGCGGTCAGTACTTCAACTTCAAAATGATCGGGATGTGATGAAATTACATGAAGTGCCTGCGTGCCGATGGAGCCAGTCGATCCTAAAATTGCGATACGTTTCTTTTGAGAAATCAAGTTTTATGTTTTTATGGAACAATGATGCAGAGAATGCTTGCTATCGTTTGATCATCTGCGTCAAAATTTCTTTTGCTGCGTCAGTAATTACTGTCCCCGGGCCAAAGATGAAAGTTGCTCCTGCTTTATATAGATAATCATAATCCTGCGAAGGAATTACCCCACCTGCAACAACCATGATATCATCACGACCAATTTTTTTTAAGGAACTAATTAACTCTGGAATAAGTGTTTTGTGTCCGCCGGCGAGACTTGATGCGCCAACAATATGGACATCGTTTTCCGCTGCCTGCATTGCAACTTCATCCGGCGTTTGAAATAATGGCCCTATGTCTACATCGAAACCGAGATCAGCAAAACTTGTTG
>CBQWHS010000861.1:0-2253 GCA_967728665.1 uncultured Chryseosolibacter sp.
CAGTTCGTCTTCGGTCAGGAAAGATCTTTCAACTTCACGCTTTGTCATTTTGAAGCCGACAAAAATTCTTCCTTCACAGTGACTGACGCGAATGAATCAAACTCCAACCCTTCAGCTTTGTTGTATATCTCACGAATAGCCCTGCTACTGAATAGAAGAGCCTTGAAATAATTGTTTCAACAATAGGTAAAAAAATACAAAGGGAGACGAGTGGTAGTTCTGCAATAAATGGCTGCAGGGTGACGAGCAGCAGATATGGGAGGAAGAGAAGCTCGTAATTTGCAACTACGACGAACTTTTGAATTGCCTCACCTCCTTTTCCATCGCTGACGAGAATTGTAATGTGATAAATTCCAGCTTTCAATGTATTTAATAAAAGGTTTGCGTCACCATTTTTTCGCACTGCAAATTTAGAGGCTTTAGGTAGCGGATCCATAACTCTAAATTTCAACTCATCATTATCCGCATCATTAGCCATGATCCGAAAATAAGCCCGACAACCTACGCCAAGGATCTTATTGCCAGGATTAATGATGATCGGCGATTGATTTTCGTTCCTTTGCGATCTATGCTGTTTAAGAAGCCAGTTCCACATTGGATATTCCCGATAAGTTCGTGCCCACGCATTATGACCTTTATGATTGTACAAAGTGAGCAGCGGTGTACCACCGTGATTTTGAATGGAGTCGATCAACGCATTCAGGCAATCAGGTATTTGCTTTTTGTCTCCTTCATTTCCAAAAGCCCAAATTGGAACATGTGCTAGTCTTTCAAAATCCAGATTTCCCCCGCAGGAACTGATGGGCACAACAGCCGCAATTTTTTGAGGAATGTAAGCAGCTAAACGAAGGGCAGCATAAGCGCCGAAACTTAAACCGGTAACATAGATTCTATTTTCATCAACCCGATAATTTGCTTTGATGATCTCAATGAGTTGATCAAGTTTGTCGGCACGAAAACCTTCCTCAACACTCGGCGATTGAGGCGATATGACGATAAAAGGAAAATCGCGTTCATATTGGTCAATGACAAATGGAACGCCATTCTGAATTATTTTTTGCAAATCGTCAAGCGATTCTCCACTGCCTATCTCCTTTATACCATGAAGATATAACACCATGGCGTAGCGATGAGTTGATAGCTGATAATCTGCAGGAAGATATTCCCAGAAACCGTAGGGACTTCCCAGATAGCTCTTTAAATGTGGGACATCTCGTTGAGAAGGCTGCGCTGCAGCTTGCATTTGCAAGGATAAAACGATGCAAATTAGACTTGTAACTCTCGTGCAGGTTGTTCGCGCAATTTTCACAGATGAAAAAATTAGCTGGATGCATAATATCAACATCTCACAGCACGTGGTAAATCCTCATACCGTAAGTTAATATGGCGATCTGATCTTAAATCGCACCTTCTAAAATTTGAATTGAATTATTGGGGAAAAACTTCAGCCTGTTTTTTTGTACTCAATATTTTCAAACGTATTTCAACAGCTTACTCTCGGGATGCACCACTTTGTACCGGGAGTACCATGAACACAAGACATAACAATGTAGAGTGTGTAGATGGCATCAAGTTGAAGCTGACGACGAAGTTCGTTAACGACTCCATTGCTTGCGAGACAATTGTCAACAATATGCCGTTAACCCCGGGTTATGGAACATGGGGTGATCAGCTTATTATAATAGGAAGGAAGATCGTGTAAGGTTCCCTAGTCGAGATAATTTCATATTGTCTGATGAATATTACGCAACGCCCTTCAACGCACATCAAGACTTAACCGTGACGCTTTCATGAAACCTGCGGTGTATGGATCAAGAGATTGCTGCATGGGACAACTGGTTGCAGAAATCGTCACATGTTTTCTATGTGGTGAAGCAGTAATATGCCGCCCACAACGGTCTTGTCCTGTGGATTGATTTTTTTTAACGAATGTGAGTGCTGTTAAACGATAATTAATGATTATGCAGGATTGTCAGTATTTAGCATTCACATTTTGCCATCCAAGCAAACTTTTACATTTCGTTTACATCTTTTTACAAGCGCTTTACCAAAGCCGAGCACAAAGACTTGTAGGTTTGTTGGAAATGAAACTAAAATGATGAAATACACATCTGGTTTGCTCTTTATATTTATTTTTTGCACCTCCTGTAACGAACAAAACGAAACAAGCCTGCAAAAAGATAGTACCAATTCCGAAACTAACTTTTCTGGCGAATGGAAATCCAAAGAGTCGATAAGTATGGGCGGAAATAT
>CBQWHS010000862.1:0-2251 GCA_967728665.1 uncultured Chryseosolibacter sp.
TTTTATTTATTCTTCAACTCGATCGCGAAATCCTTTGCCGTTTTCGCCGTCATGATATCCATAAATGATAACGCTCCATTTCCAGAAGTTGCGCCTCCACCTGTTTGAAATTGTGGAACAACCGCCCCTGTATATTTACCGAATGCATCAGCCCACGCTTTCTGTACTTCGATTTGCGCTTTCAATTTCATCTCAAGTGCTCCATCGGCTTGCATGATTCGTGATCTTGAATAGGCCTGTGCATCCGCCAGCTCTTTTATTTTTTTCGCTTCAAGGATCGCAGCTTCATAGGCAATCTTTTGCTGCAACTTATCTTGCTCGGCAACCTTCACACGTGTTTGCGCTTCAACCACCTGTTTCGTTTGTTCTTGCTTCTGCTGATACTCAATTTCCACCAGGGCTTGCTCGCCTTTGGCCTTCGCGGTTAACGTTTGCTGTTGAGCAGTCATCAATTCTTGTTTGGATATAGACGACTTTGTTACGGCGTCAATGATCTTGATCAATTTCTGATCGACTTTATCTTCATAATCTACATCGGTGATCGCAGCATCGGCTACAGTGATTCCATATTCCTTGATGGAAGAAAGTTTTCTTTTTGGCTGATTGGATTTACCGTCAAACTGAATCTCCGTTTGGTAGATTCTCTTCTTTTCGTTTTCGAGTGAATCATAAACAACGCTTTCTTCAGTCTTAAGTAAGTAAACACCTTCTTTTAACTGGTCCATGAAATCTTGCGCCATTTGAGCGCGCCCACCACCGTAGTGTTTTTCACTGCTCATAAGTTGTGCTGACGATTGAAGACACTCTTTCGTGTAAGGTGCCAATCGTTTTACAACCAGAGACTGAGGTGTTCGGTGGGTGTTGTGAATCAGGATCATCTCCTTCTCATCAGATGGCAAAATAAACTGTGTGATGCCTTTCACATTCGCAGTTGTGGCATCGCTGAAGCGAATCATAATTTGTCCGACTTCAATACCGTTGTCTTCCAACGATAATTCGGGCGTTTGTTCCTGGTAGGTAACACTGATCTGGTTTGGCCATTCTTTCTCTTTTGCGAAAAAGCCAGCATAGAAAATTCCTGGTGCAAACTGTACGATCTGGTCGCCATTGGTGCGCTCGATGACAGTACGGTTACCTGCGTCATTCCAGGAAAATGGGTTGATGCTGAGAAGTGCGATGATTAAAATAATCGCGAGCACTCCCAGCATGATAGTTTGTTTTGAAATTGGATTCATAGGGTTTAACAGTTTGGTTAATGATAATACATTGTTTCGTGAAAACAGCGTATTGGAATTTTTTATGTGATAAAAAGGCAGCGCGGCAGAATGCAGCCGCAAAATGAATCTAACAAGGTGGAATTGTATTCATGCCCTTCTATTCACTCAGTAATCCTTAGGTAACTGAACTTGTGACGAAATAAATTTTTTGTAAAAATGAAACTCGCTTGCAGTTGGGACGTAGCTAGTCGGCTTTCCAGTCGAATAGAAAATCAGTGCGTGTAGGCAGGTCGATATAGGGGTAACTAATTTTAGAAAGGTAAAGACCCTGTGGAGGCGCCATCTCTAGTGAACGCGGTGGAGTCTTTTCAATAAGGCAATTTTCTAATTGTGCCAATGACATTTTTTCTTTGCCTACCGCGAGAATGCGGTCAATCAGAATTCTGATCATTCCGCTGAGAAAGCGATTTGATGAAAATATAAATTGTGCACGGTCTTGTTTTTTATTAATAGCAAAATCTGCCGTTGTCACGTTACAGATCGTAGTTCGTTGCTTGTCCGGGTGCCGGCAGAATGCACGAAAGTCATTGTAGGTAGTGAGTAAATTTAAGCCTGACCGAATGAGTTCGGGATTGCAATCCGAAAAATCAATCTCACTACTTAAGCCTGCTAAAAACGGATCTTTGTATGAGTGCAAATGGTAATGATACGTTCGCCGAAAGGCATCGAACCTGGCGTGAGCGCCATGCTCAACAGGAATGATGTCGAACACAGCAAGGTCGGCCGGTAGATTTTTATTTAATCTGAACTTCAAATCAAAATCAAATTCTGTTTCAAGATCTGCATGAAAGAAAAATTGTGATGCGTGAACCCCAGTGTCAGTGCGGCCACATCCCACAATTGAAATGGTCTTTTTAAAAATTTGAGAAAGGAAGTTTTCGAAAACATGCTGGATGCTTTTTGCCTGGGGAAGCTTTTGCCAGCCCTGGTAGTTCATTCCATTGTAACCGATGTGAAAAAAGTATCGCACGAAA
>CBQWHS010000863.1:0-2243 GCA_967728665.1 uncultured Chryseosolibacter sp.
GAGCAATCGATTCCCAATCCTGCAAAGCAAAACGCAAATCAAAATTATTTGAGATCACGTGCCGGTATCGAAGGACAAAATCGAGCGATAAAATTTAATGAACTGCGAAGTGAAGCCAAGCTTTTTTACCTACAGTCGGTGGTGGCAACGAAGAAGCTAACTGTCTTAAATGAAAGCGGAAGAATTATTGAATTGATGTTGAAGCTGGCGCGAATCCGATACCCGTACAATCAGGGGAGTCTGGGAAATATTTACAAGGCCGAGGGGAGATTGAGTGAAGTGCAGAACATGAGGCTTATGACTATTTCACAAATTGAAAATAATGAATCAAGACTTCAGTCACTCATGAATATGCGATCAACAGATTCAATTCGCGTGGACACTACAACTAACGTTTATTTTAATCTTCAGCAACTGGCAGCCGATACAACATCGTTGAATGAGCATCGAAGTGATGTTCGCCAGATTGATTTGAACATCGAAAGTATGCAACTGAATCAGCTGGCACAACGTTCGTTGGCGAAACCGGATTTTAGATTACGATTTGATCACATGCAACCGATTGGAAATATGCCGACTCAGTTCACTGCGATGGCAATGATTTCTATTCCTATTGCTCCGTGGTCTTCCAGGATGTATCGTTCAGAAATCAAAGGCATGCAATACGATATTGAAGCAATGAAAAGTGGAAGGAGGGCGATATTGCTGGAGACAAAAGGAATGTTGACAGGAATGGGACGTCAGATCCTTCGGATGCAACAGCAACTTGAAAACTACAAGTCGAAGATCATTCCCGCATTACGTAAAAATTATCAGACGTTGATGCTTGCGTATGAAGAGAACCGCGAACAATTGCCATTGGTAATTGATGGATGGGAAGCATTGAATATGGCGCAACTCGATTACCTCGAAAAACAGGAAGAGTATTACAAAATGATTGTGACGTATGAAAAAGAAGCAGAGCGATAGTATGATAAGCCGGCCCCGAATGGAAACAAGTAACGCGAGGTTTTGCTTCGTGGCAGTACTTTTTCTGATGACGATATGGATTGAAGCGTGCAGGCATGAAACGGCTCATGAACACGACACCTACACATGTCCGATGCATCCGACTGTTATTTCAGATCGCCCGGGAACTTGTCCGATTTGCGGAATGGACCTCGTCAAAAAAGCTCGTCCAGGGGAGGAAGTTGAAATCACGGGTGAATTGACAAGACTATTAAAATCGCCTAGTGAACAGGTTATTGCTTCGGCAAAAACGATCAAAGGAACCTATGAGAAATTTCCGGGTGAACTCAAGGTTCAGGGAACAGTCACTTATGACACGCGAAATATTTTCTCAATTCCATCACGTGTTGCGGGAAGGTTGGATAAAGTTTATATCAAATCCGTTTTTCAAGAAATAGAAAAAGGACAGCGTATCGCCGATGTCTACAGCCCGGAGCTGGTTGCCGCGCAGCGTGAATTGATTTTTGTCCGTGACAACGATCCGGGTAACAAAGCTTTAATCGATGGAGCTACGGATAGACTGCGGTTGTTAGGTATGACCGAACGTGATATTGACCAGCTCATCACACGTAAAGATCCAAAGATGACGTTCACGATATATAGTCCATATTCAGGTTATGTAATCTTAACCAATGCAACGGGTAGTGAAAAAGCAGTTGCCAATGCCGCGAGCGCCACACCTGCTTCTACAGCAATGAGCAGTATGAAAAGTTCTTCGTCTGCGCCAACCGCCGAACCGAGTACTTCATCAAATGCAGATGTTTCACTAACAAGGGAAGGACAATATGTATCGGCAGGACAAATTCTCTTCAACGTAGTAACTACAAGAGACCTTCGTGTAGAATTAAAAATATCCGCAACTCAATCGGTAAGAAAAGGTGACATCGTAAAATTAGAATTCCCAAATGGTCATTCGTTGACTTCCAAAATTGATTTTTTGCAACCGTTTTACAACGCTGGAGAATCATTCATGACGGCTCGTGTGATTGTACCATCAGACAACAGGATACAAATTGGACAGCTCGCACAAGCCACTATTAATCTTACATCATCCGAGGGTTTGTGGATACCTTCTTCTGCCGTGTTGGATCTTGGTTTAAATAAAGTCGTTTTTGTGAAAGAGAAGAATGTTTTCAAATCGAAGAAGATTTTCATCGGCGAAAAGGTTGACGGTATGGTCCAGGTAAAATCGGGTCTCAGTTCATCAGACGAAATTGCTGAACGTGCATCTTACC
>CBQWHS010000864.1:0-2242 GCA_967728665.1 uncultured Chryseosolibacter sp.
GTACGATTACCATTGAGGTCGGGAATAGAATCAGAAACATAGTTGTTGATCTCTTTCATCGTCTGTTCCATATTTTCATATGATGTTCCTTCCGGAGCGATCACGGCAAGGCCAACCATCGAACGATCTTCGAGGGGTGCAAGCTCTGAAGGCAGCGTCGGAAGTAAGAACCATGCAATCGCAAACGAAGCCACGATGAGAACGAATCCCAGCCATCTGAATTTAAAAAACCGATGCAGCGATCGCTCGTACGCGTTATTCAAATTCACAAACCACGGCTCAGTCTTGCGATACAACCATCCATGCGATGCGTTCGATTTCAGCAGATATGCGCTCATCATGGGCGAAAGTGTCAATGCGACAAACGCAGAAATAAGCACCGACCCCGCTACGACAATCGCGAACTCTTTAAAAAGTTTTCCAGTAATTCCGCCGAGAAAAAGAATGGGTAAGAACACCGCAGCTAACGTGATGGTAGTGGAAATCACGGCAAAGTAAATTTCATCCGAACCTTTTCTCGCTGCCGTAATTGGACTCATTCCTTTTTCAATCTTGCTATAAATGTTTTCCAACACCACAATGGCATCATCGACTACAAGTCCAATAGCAAGCACAAGACCAAGCAGCGTCAACACATTGATCGAAAAATCGCCAATGTACATAATGAAGAACGCGGAGATAATCGAAACCGGAATTGCTACCAAGGGTATAACTGTGCTTCGCCAGTCGCGGAGAAAAATAAAAATAATAAGCGCCACGAGAACGAATGCGAGCACCAGCGTCTCTTCAACCTCATTTAATGAGTTACGAACAGGCACGGTAAAATCTTTTCCCAACGAAATAATGTAATCTTTAGGAGCGGTCTTCACGATCTCATCAAAACGACTTTTAAATTCATCAACGATGGCGAGTGAGTTCGCGCCTCGTTGAGGTTGAACGCCAGTTCCAACACCATAGCGAGCCGTGTTACCTTCGCCCACAATCATCGCCGTGCGCTCATTTTGTGAGGACATGATTGCAGTGCCAATATCTTTAAACCGAACAATGGCCCCGCCTTTCTGAACGATGATCATGTTGTTAAATTCGTCTTCCGTCACAAGTCGTCCTTCTGTGCGAAGTGTGACTTCCGTGTTAGCACCTTCGATTCGCCCGCTTGGCAAATCGACATTTTCCCTTTGCAATGCATTTTGCACATCTGAAGGTGTAAGTCCATAGGACGCAAGTTTCAACGGATCCATTCTAAGTCTCATCGCACGTTTACGACCTGCGTAGGAATCCACCAGCCTTACACCGGGAATAGATTGTAATTTTTCCTTGATATTAATGTTCACGAAATCAGTGACATCCTCAAGACTTTTGTTATCACTTTGAACTGTGAGGAACACAAGAAAATCCGGCGGCCCTGCTTTCTCCACTATGGTAGGCTCAATGTCCGCAGGTAGTTGTTGGCGTGACTTTGAAACTTTGTCACGCACATCGTTGGCCGCAGCCTCAAGGTCTGCACTAAGATTGAATTCAACAGTAATAATACTTACCTGTTCACGGGAAACGGATGACAATGAACGGATCCCATTTGCTTCCGCTATCGCTTCCTCTAATGGCTTTGTAACTTGTGACGCAATGATATCTGCGCTGGCGCCTGGATATACCGTTGTAACCACAACTACCGGAGAATCGGTCACCGGATATTCCCGTGTACCGAGAAATGTATAGCCGACTATACCGAATAATATTAACAGCACCGACATCACTCCTGCCAATACTGGCCGTGATATACTTATTTGTGAAATAGCACTCATGATCTGATTATGAATTACTTTTTTGAATTATTTAATGGAAACTAATGACACCGGAGTTCCAGGAGCAAGACGAAGTAGGTTACTGGTGACAACGGTGTCGCCATTGGTCAACCCCTTAAGTATCTCTACGGAGCCTGTGCTGCGTTGTCCGATTTGCACCGGAAGAGCTTCAGCTTTGTTTTTTCTTACTACAAAAACTACATATCCTCCCGGCGATGGTATCAACGCATGTGACGAAACAGACAAAGTATTTGCAGTCGAATTGAGTGACAAGTTGATACGAGCACTTTGACCTGCTAACAGTTTACTCTGCGGATTTTGCGTAAGGCCCCGAACTAAAAGGGTACGGGTGTCGGTACTTAAGCTTGCAGCCTTCGCGACAACAGTAGTTTTAAATTCATTCTCACTTGAAGGTGTTGTGAACGAATGCTCACTTCCCTTGT
>CBQWHS010000865.1:0-2234 GCA_967728665.1 uncultured Chryseosolibacter sp.
ATCAAGGTGAAAATTCGTATTACGACCTATTCTTAAATGATGAAACATCTCGCTACGTTTTTCGATTGTTGGCTATTAAAGAGATCATTCAAAATCCTTCACGTTACGGTTTCAAAATAAATCCAAAACACGTTTATCCTGAAGAGCCGGTGAAATATGTAGAAGTGACCGAAACGATTAAAGATCTTGTGAAGTTCGCGAAGGACAACGGGACTAATTACAAGCTGATCAAACGTCATAATCCATGGCTTCGTGAAGAGAGACTTACTGTGAAGAAAGGCAAGCGTTATAAGATCGCGATTCCAGCTAGCTAATAGGCAGTTATTCGATATTCAATTTATTATGAGACCATATATTCTGGCAGAAAATAATTGGAAGACCATTAAAGAAACGGAATTCACGGTAGCGGTTTTGCCATGGGGCGCAACCGAGGCTCATAATTATCATTTGCCTTACGGAACAGATATCATCGAAGCTGATCATGTTGCAGCTGAAGCCGCCCGCATTGCCTGGGAAAACGGAACAAAAATCACGGTTCTTCCAACAATTCCATTCGGTGTCAACACTGGCCAGTTCGATGTCAAGCTCGATATGAACATGAATCCATCAACACAACTTGCTGTGCTAACGGATGTGGTTGACGTTTTGAATCGTCATGGCATTTATAAATTAATTATTTTAAACAGTCATGGTGGAAATGATTTCAAAACTATGATCCGCGAGCTTGGTCTTAAGTTTCCCAAAATGTTTTTATGTTCATGCAATTGGTACCACGCGATCGATCAAAAAGATTTTTTTGAGAACAAAGATGACCACGCAGGAGAGATGGAGACGAGTGTAATCATGCACTTGACGCCTCACCTTGTAAGGCCAATAAATGAAGCAGGTGATGGTGCTGCAAAAAAATTTAAGATCAGTGCTATTCGTGAGGGCTGGGCATGGTCAGAAAGAAAGTGGACGCAAGTAACAAAAGACACCGGAGTTGGCGATCCGCGCAAAGCGACAAAAGAAAAAGGAGAAAAATATTTTAAAGCAGTAACAACCAAAGTTGCTCACTTCTTCCAGGAAGTAGCGGAAACACCAAACGATAGTCTCTACGTCTAAGAAGAAGCTGTCTGCTCTGTCGGCTGATGTTGCATCACCCAAAAATTATTATAGCCCTCGCCAATCTGGATACTGATCTGTTGAAGAGCGAGCATTTCTAAAATCGCGAGAAAATTAAAAATTAATCCTAGCCGTGTTGGAAATTCTTGAAGAAGTTCTGTGAACGAAACGCGTTGCTTTTTCGCAACTGAATCAACCAAATATTTTTTCTGACCTTCTACGGTATACGGATATTGAATAACCTGGTGAACTGGTTTATTCTTTTCAGCCTCAAATCGCTTCATTACTTTTTCAAACACAGTCATCAGTTTGAAAATCGTGACATCCTGTAATTCCGCTTCAACATTCGTGCTTTCAGCGAGCGCTCTTAATTCTTTTACAAGGTTTCCGCGCTTTTCTTTCATCAATTCCGTTTCTTCCATTTTGTGAAATGTGTCGAGAACGGATTTGTATTTTTTGTACTCAAGCAAATGCTTCACTAACTCTTCCCGTGGATCAATTTCATTGCCTTGTTCGTCTATTGCCGGGCGAGGCAGCAACATTTTTGATTTAATTCTCATCAAGGTTGCAGCAACTAAAATAAATTCACTTGCTACCTCGATGTTTAAGGTCTCCATGTGATGGACATAGTCAAGAAAATCATTCGTAATGGTTGCAATCGGAATGTCGTAAATATCAAGTTCATCGCGCTCGATAAAAAACAATAACAGGTCAAAGGGACCTTCAAAAAGCGGGAGTTTTACTTCAAAATTTTCTTGTGTAATCATAGGGAGGCACAAATTTATTTATAATCCTGCAAAAACTACCGGATAGTCAGAAATAAGTAATTTTGGGGTTGGAAAGATCAGAAGCTGTTGAGAAACACTTATCTTGATTCCCTGTTTATATAAAAAACGGAATTACCACATGTTAATCACCCCGGGTAAACTTTTGGCTCAAATAAACAGCCCTGATGACGTAAAAAAACTTGATCAGGTTCAGTTGGTGCAGCTTTGTGAAGAATTGCGGCAATTTATTATTGACAATGTATCTGTATATGGCGGGCATTTCGGTGCAAGCCTTGGAGTTGTTGAATTGACCGTGGCACTCCACTATGTATTTAATACCCCGTATGATCAGCTTGTTTGGGA
>CBQWHS010000866.1:0-2233 GCA_967728665.1 uncultured Chryseosolibacter sp.
TATGAAATTGTAAAAAAATTCGGCGATATCGGCGCTTTCGGTCCAACTATTCCATTGCAATATGGAGGCGGTGGCCTCGATTACATTTCATATGGATTGATAATGCAGGAAATAGAACGCGGAGATTCCGGGATGCGATCGACTGCTTCCGTTCAGGGATCGCTGGTCATGTATCCTATCTATAAATTCGGAAACGAACAACAACGAAAAAAATATCTTCCGAAACTCGCTTCGGGTGAATGGCTGGGATGTTTTGGATTAACAGAACCGGATCATGGTTCAAATCCATCAGGCATGGTTACGAATTTCAAAGATATGGGCGACCATTATTTATTGAACGGCGCAAAGATGTGGATCTCAAATTCTCCACGTGCTGATGTAGCTGTTGTATGGGCCAAGAGTGAATCAGGTCGTATACATGGATTGATCGTTGAACGTGGCATGGCAGGTTTTTCTACTCCGGAAACTCATGGCAAGTGGTCTCTTCGCGCAAGCGCAACCGGAGAACTTGTTTTTGATAATGTAAAAGTTCCGAAAGAGAATTTGTTGCCAGGCAAAGATGGACTCGGTGCACCGTTGATGTGTTTGGATTCAGCACGCTACGGCATTGCATGGGGAGCACTTGGTGCCGCTATGGATTGTTATGAATCAGCAAGACGTTATGCGCAGGAACGGATTCAATTCGGAAAACCTATCGGTTCATTTCAATTGGTTCAAAAGAAACTTGCTGAGATGTTAACCGAAATTACGAAGGCACAGCTACTAAACTGGAGATTGGGTGTGCTGATGAACGAAGGCAAAGCAACAACAACGCAAATCTCGATGGCGAAACGCAACAGTGTTCAAATTGCTTTGGAAATTTCACGCGAAGCAAGACAGGTTCACGGTGCAATGGGCATTACCGGTGAATTTTCAATTATGCGCCACATGATGAACCTCGAATCAGTGGTGACTTATGAAGGAACGCAAGACATCCACCTGCTGATATTAGGAAACCACATCACTGGTATTCCTGCTTTCAGCTAATAATTATTTTTTAAACTGTTCGTTTATTCCCCTTCTTGAATTTAGAAACAACGAAGAATTTTAATCTACGTAAGCGGTAAACGTTACGCGTTGAACCGGATTCTTCGGATCATTAGAATAAATCGTCACAGCCTTCTGTTGCGTACCGGAACGATCTTGAGGATCAAATTCTATTCTGATTGCACTTGTTTCACCCGGCTTAACAGAAGATTTTAGCGCTTGTGTTTTAATGCAAGTACAATTGCCTTGCACCGAACGAATACTCAATTCTTTTTTTCCAAAATTTGTAAACTGAATATCGCGCGTTGCTACTGCTTTTGATCTTAGTTTCCCAAAATCCAAAGCATAAGCGTTGAGTCTAAGTAAAGGAGCCTTGGCTGCCTCTTCCGGCGTCAGGTCTGGAAAATAATCTTCTAGCGTCGCGTAAACAGAAAATGACTTCACAGGATTTGTCTCATCGTTAGTGTGCAACTCAATGTTGTCGGACTGAAAGCCATATTGGTTTTTCATTTTGCCGTTGTAACTAATTCGCACAACACCTTTCTGGCCAGCGTTGATTACCTTTGGATCAGCCTCTACCCTTATATATTTTGGTGAAACGGTATTTGAAATTGCTATGGCCTTTGAGCCACTGTTGAATATCGGAAAATCTTTTACCAGAAATTCATCTTTCATAAACACCTTGCCCATGTTGAAAGAAGAGCCTTTCAACTTTAATGCACCATTTACAATAGGAAAATCAGCTTCTGATGGAACGGCTTCATTTGACACCTGTCCTTTTATCTGGAGAATAATTGGATTTGCATCAAAGTCCGTGGTCACTGTCAGGGATTTGTTGAAATATCCAGGTCTGCCTTTGGGATTATAACTTGCCTGCACATATCCGGTCTTGCCGGGAGCAACAGCATCTTTTGACCAACCAGGCGTGGTGCATCCGCAAGATGCCTGAACGGTAAGTATCTTCACAGGCCGCGAGCTGTTGTTCGTGAAAACGAAATCATGCGTGACAGGTCCTCCTTCTTCATTTACAGTTCCAAAATCATGGATCTCTTCTTTGAATTCAAGTTGCTTGCTTTGTTGTGCAAAAACCGATAAGGTTGAAAGGATCAGGATATAACTAACAAATCTCTTCATGTGTTTATCAAAATGTTCAGTGATGATTTGACTGAAGCACAACTGGAAAATACTTCGAATATTGGTGCTCCCT
>CBQWHS010000867.1:0-2231 GCA_967728665.1 uncultured Chryseosolibacter sp.
GTTATAAAGAACATCCACATGCCCACAAAGCCGAGCACACCAAAAAATACAGCGGTTGCTGAGTAAGAAGAAAACGTTAAAATGTCGAAAAGGAAAGCAAGTCGAATTACGACAAACGAAGTTTGATCTGTCAGAAAAGTAATGCGCGATGCATAATTATAAACACCCGATATGTCGCTTGCGCCATAGAGGAAAAGTTGAAATCCCTTGTCAGGCGAATCCATAAACGCTTCCCACATGATGCGGCTACCGCGTGTGTGAAAGCTAAACGTATCGCCATCGCTGTAATAAAATTGATAAACAAATCCAACCGCGAGGGCGCCAATAATCCGAAGTGTAAGAGCAGGGAAAAAATATTTTTTGGTTATTTCGTCTGTAACGCGCGGCCGAACGAAATAGGCAATCATATAGATTATGAAAATCCAGAACGGGGTTACTATGAGATCGCGTAGCTCCATTTACAATTTGCCCATTAACCGTTCAATCGTCCTTTTCTATCTTTTTCAGTCGCCTCTTCGCGTCTTTGAAAGCTTCATCCTTACGATCAGCTTTGTCTTTCACAAGTTTGAAATACCGCTTTGCCTTCGCTTTATCGCCTTGCTTCTCGCTTATTTCGCCCAAGGCAATTAATGAATATAAATAATATCCGCTTTCAGTAGAACCAATTTCTTCTGCGTACTTCACACAGCGCTCGTAATATTGTTTTGATTCGTCCAATTTTTTTCGAGACTCCATGATCTGGCCAAGAAAAAATGCTGCGTATCTTCCACTCGTTGCTTCGTAGCCAATCATTCCGGTATCGATTCGGTGTATGATACTGCGGCATACAGGTTCTGCTTCTGCAAATCTTCCCATCGAATAAAGCATTCGCGCATAGTATCGATGGAAAAACGGATTATCGGGATAATTTTCGATCAGGTATTTGCTGATTTGATAGGCTTGAAATTGATCGTTTTCATAACTATTCAAAATTCGCATTAGCCACACCATCGCTTCCGTTCTGGTATAAAACGCATTGTAAGAAACTTCCTTTAGCTGTTTTAATCCTAAAGCTTTATCGCCCTTTGGAAAGAACCATAACAATGGTTTCAAGGCAGGATAATTCTCAGGCACCCAAACGGAAAAATAATTATACAGCGCATCACCAAATAAAAGTTCAGGACTTAGTTTTTGCGCTTCCTTACTTTCTTCGAGATAATCAAGTGCATCTTTTCCCGCGGAGGCAGCTTTTCTCCAATTCTTCCGTTCTTCGTCTGAATACAATCTCCCTTTGAATCCATAGGCTGCCGCCAAAAAAAACGCGGCCTCATCTTTATAGGCGGGCAATTGATCATGCAATCTTTCTGCTACCGTAATAGTGGTGTCCATGTAGGCCAAAAATTTCTCATCATGCGATTGATCTTTGGTATTCGGCATAATCTTCCACCACTCAATAAGTCCCATCAAAAAGTACGGAAGAGGATGCCATCCGTAGTCCGTTTTTAAACTATTAAATGTTTTTTCTGCTTCCGGGAATTTGAAATTATAAAGGTCGTTGAGAGCCTGGGTACATTGCAATTGCACTTGCACATCATTGATCAAAATTATGATCGTATCTTTTTTCGCCGGAGCCTGTGCTCTGGATTCAACTTGAGCGACAAACATGAAAAAGAATAAATACAGACCAAGCGCCCATGGCTGACTGAGGACTTGATATGTTTTATATTTACCTGATTGTTGCATTACCGTTAAAACAACCTTTTGTACGTGAATTCTACCTTGACAAACGAGAGCGAAACTAAATCATTATTTGCTGCCGACAAAAGACTACTTTTTGTTCTATTGTGCCTAAGTACGTTTCTCTTACTTTTCATTAAAATCACATTTATAGAAAACGAAACAGCTGCTTTTGAGTTTCTCCAGGACCGCCCCGAAGGAATGATTTTGCAGCTTATCAACGGCTTAAAATATCTGTCCATTCCATTTGTATATCTCTGGAAGTTTACCGTGATCGCTTTTGTTATTTGGATTGGATGCTTCATGTACGGATATCGGGTTACTTACACGCAATGCTGGGGTGTAGTGATTGGTGCGGAATACATTTTTCTGATTCCTGAAGTATTAAAAATCATTTGGTTCATGGTTGTTGAAACGGATCCAAATTATCATGACATTCGCGCCTTCTATCCATTCTCACTAATGCATCTCTTCGATTATTATTCGATTGATAAACGTTGGGCTTATCCTCTTCG
>CBQWHS010000868.1:0-2229 GCA_967728665.1 uncultured Chryseosolibacter sp.
AAGTTTCAGGATGTGTTCAAAGCATCAAATGATAACAACGAAGAATCAGTATGGGCTTATCAGGCTGCGGCTGGCACTGGTAGCGTGAACAACGCAAATCCAGAGTTTGATTTGAACTGGCCTTACAATACTGGCGCTGACGGCCCTGGTAACTGTTGCTCATTTTTTCAACCGACTTTTTTCTTAGCCAATGCATTCAGAACCAACCTTGGCCTTCCATTATTGGACGAATCTTACACGACCGCGGCCAATGAGTTGAAGACTGATATGGGTCTTGAAACAAAAGATGCATTTACTCCTGATACGAAGGAAGTGGATCCGCGTCTTGATCACTCGATCGGAAGAAGAGGTATTCCATATCTTGATTGGATGGATTTTCCAGGCAAGGCATGGATTCGTAACCAACCGAATGCTGGTCCTTATCAAACTAAGAAGTTTGTGTACTATAAGGCCGATAAAGGAAGCTTGCAGGATAACAGCTCATGGACTCCTGGATATACTGCTATTAACTTCCCAATCATCCGTTTTGGAGATGTTCTTTTGATGGCTGCTGAAGCAGAGATCGAAGTTGGAAGTTTAGTCACCGCCCAGACGTACATAAACATGGTGCGTAACCGCGCGGCTAATCCGGCGAGTTTCGTACAAAAGAGTGGCGGTGGAAACGCTGCGAATTATGTAATTTCTCCTTATGTAACACCATTTGCAAGCCAGGCGGAAGCGCGCACTGCTGTTCGATTTGAGCGTAAGCTTGAATTGTCTGGAGAAGGTCACCGCTTCTATGACTTGGTTCGTTGGGGAACTGCCAAGGCTGAAATCGATAAGTATCTTGCATATGAAGCTCCTAAGCTTCCGCTTAACCCGCTTGGTGGTGCTAAGTTCGATGTGGGTAAGGATGAGTACTTGCCAATTCCGCAAGCTCAAATTGATATCGTGGGATCTAGCATCTTAAAGCAGAACCCTGGCTTTTAAATAAGAATTTGTTTTTGTTGATTTTAAGTAGGGCCAATGTAAATTGGCTCTACTTTTTTTTATACCTATGAAACTACTGCGCTATTCATTTTTTGTTGTTCTCATTTCTTGCTTTGTTCTCGGTTGCAAGAAAGAATCTGCTACACTTTTTCGATTGCTTCCTTCCTCTGAAACAGGGATTACTTTTGTTAACCAAATACTCGAGAACGATTCGTTCAATATCCTTACGCACGAGTATATCTACAACGGAGGTGGTGTCGGAGTGGCGGATTTTAACAATGACGGACTTCAGGATATTTTTTTCTCCGGTAACATTGTGCCAAACAAGCTTTATTTGAACAAAGGCAATTTGAAGTTTGAAGATGTTTCCGACAAAGCTAACATCAATACAAAAGACAGGTGGAACTCAGGCGTTGCAATTGCTGACGTGAACAACGATGGCTTGATGGATATTTATGTCTGTGCAACCATGTTGCCGGATTCTGCAAACAGAAAAAATTCTTTGTTCATTAATCAGGGGATTGGTGCTGATGGAGTTCCGACATTCATTAACAAAGCCGCAGATTATAAAGTCGAAGATGGTGGCTATAGCGTTGCTGCTGCATTTCTGGACTATGACAAAGATGGTGACCTGGATCTCTATGTTCTCATTAATCTGCGCATGGATAATTTACCGACAAATTATCGCGCGAAGATTGCCGATGGAACCGCGATCAATAATGATAATCTTTATCGGAATAATAATGATGGAACGTTCACCAACGTGACGCAAGAGGCTGGTATCACGCTAGAGGGTTTTGGTCTCGGACTTAATGTATCGGATTTCAACAACGATGGCTGGCCAGATATTTATGTTTCAAATGACTATCTATCAAATGATGTCTTGTACCTGAATAATCAGAACGGAACATTCAGCAATAAAACATCTCAATTCATAAGTCATCAAAGTCAATTCTCCATGGGAAATGATGCTGCAGATATCAATAATGATTCCCGGTTAGACATCATAACAGTAGATATGCTGCCTGAAACTAATGACAGGAAAAAAACAACCATTGGAAATAAAAGTTATCTGACTTACATCAACAACGAAAAATACGGTTACGAATATCAATACGTCCGTAATATGCTTCATGTTAACAATGGAGTAGATGCTGGAATTAAATTCAGTGAGATTGGACAACTGGCCGGTGTTTATCAGACGGAGTGGAGTTGGGCGCCTTTGTTTGCTGATTTTGATAATGATGGGAATAAAGATCT
>CBQWHS010000869.1:0-2215 GCA_967728665.1 uncultured Chryseosolibacter sp.
GACCATTCTTGATCACATCATAGCTTACACTGTTTTGTGAACTAAACGGAGGCTTCCCTGACCATGACGTTCCAACATCGTAAAAAGCAGTGAACTGCAGATTCTTGAAAAAGTTAGATGCAATCGGACCGTTCGTCAGCGCGCGGATAAGTGGAACTCGTAATTCCGCATTCATTAATAAGGTGCTATTTCCAAACAAGGTTGCATACTCAAATCCCCGAAGGTTCGTCACATAATCGACAAATAAAATATCCTGGTTCGCGCCCTCCGCGCCGAGCGGATTCGTTCTTCCTTTGCTATCAACGCCGTCAATGCGGCTCTTGTTAAACAACCAGTTGTTCATTCCTCCCAGTAGAAAATGCTTTGGAGAATTACCAAAGAAAGTTCCGGCATAGCCTCTAACCGCGAACACGATCTCCTTGTATATTTTCTGATAATGTCGAACATCAATTGTTGCTTTCGTAAAACTGTTTTGCTGATCGTTAAGACCTTGAAAATGAGTCATGGTGATTTTACCACGAGTCCCCTCCATCAAATTCATTCCAGTCGTAACTGAATTATCGTATACTATTTCTGATTTGGCGCCTCCGTAATAATTATTTCTTGGCGTGGCCGAAGGAGGGTTCAATGGGAAAGGTTCTTCGCCCAGGTACAAAGAGTTCGCCACTGCTGCAAATGGTTTCAACGTGAAACGCATTCTATCCGTGAAAGGAATTGAAGCACCGACTTCGAATTTATGCAAAGTGTATTTGTAAACTTCATTGTATGGATCCCAACGCACTGCTTTTCGATCAAACCTGGCACTCAAGTCTATGAACGACGGCAGATATTCAAACTCCGCAAAAACATCGCCTTGCTTTAAGTCAAGTGTGGACATGATGCCGCCATGAAAACGATAATTTTCGAGCATGTCATTCATCTGCGTTTCCAGCAGCACACCAACACCACGCATCGGATCAATGATTAACGATGCAACGAGATTGTCTGCGCTAAATTTATCTTCATATGGAAAAGGCCCGGTTATTCGGCTCTTCTCGCGTGCTTTCATATAGCGCGTCAGAAAAGATTCACTCGGCTGATTGGCTTTCGTAGCCTCGTCTTCAAATTTGTAATTATCCGTGCTGACTACGTTTGGTTCTTTTTTCTTTGCGTCCTCAAATTGATAATTGTCTGTGTTTACGGCTCCCGGAGACCTTTTTACAGTGTCGGCTTTGACGGAATCTGCTTTAACAGGTTGACTTGCAACCGAGTCCTTTTTTGGCTGCGATTCTTTCAGTCGAGCATTAAGCAGATCTTTAATACTCATGTTCTTATTTTCTTCCTGCTTTCGCTTCTCGCGAACAACCCGTGCCTGCTGAAGTTCCTTTCTCCTAGTAGGCGGGGTAAACAATTGCCTGTTATAATTAAAACTTCGATCAAGATAAATATCTTCCCTCATCTTTCGCGTGGTCACGAAAGTCATCATGTTGTTGGAAAAATTCAGATCATAATCTTTAATGCTGGAGTTGAAATTCGTGACTTGCGAATAAATCCCATTAGAACGGTTGTACTTGAATAAATTTGTAATTCCACGTTGATCACTCAAGTAAAAAAAAGTGTTGTCATCCAGCGCAATTGGCGCGAAATCTTTGCCAAGCGTGTTTGTAATTCGTTTGATAATATTTTTTGTAGTATCCAGGTCGAACACAAATAAATTATAATTTTCCGACTGTTGCGAGAAATCGGGTTGCTTCACCGTGCGTAAAGTATCCGTAGTACGATTGGAGCTAAAAACAATTCGATTAGAACCAGGAATAAAACTAGGGTCTAAATCATCAAACAAATCATTTGTCAATCTTCTCACGCGATCTCGCCGTGAGCTTAGCAAAAACAAATCGTTGCGACCTTCAAAGTCAGCACTAACAATTGCTAATCTTCCATTGCCGGAGAAATTCAGACTTCTGACGTTGCTGAATCGGTCAAGTTCTCTTGGTAATTTCGACCTTGTACTCAAATCGTACAGCCAGAAAACATATTCTCCATTCTTCAAACCGATTACACCAAGCGTATTTGCATCCGCCCAACTGAGCAATGGTGAATTATAATCTACGCGTTGATTAATGACTTTGCTTCCACCGGAGATGATGGTCCGTTCACGTCCGTTTTGCAACGAGCGGACTTTCACGATATACCGGCCTCGATCATTTTCCGCGTAAGCGAAATAACGACCATCCGG
>CBQWHS010000870.1:0-2200 GCA_967728665.1 uncultured Chryseosolibacter sp.
TCACCCATTCCCAAAATCCGGCTGGCCATACGATCAGGATAGAAACGATCGATCGCTTCCATTTTTTCCCCAGTGCTAATGAATTTGATGGGCTTGTCTACAACTCTTCGAATGGATAACGCCGCACCCCCGCGTGAATCACCATCAAGTTTGGTCAACACCACGCCGTTAAAATCAAGACGCTCATTGAAAACTTTTGCTGTGTTCACGGCATCCTGACCCGTCATTGAATCGACCACGAACAACGTTTCAGATGGCTTGAGTGATTCTTTCAACCTGGCGATTTCATTCATCATCTCCTCATCAACAGCCAAACGCCCTGCTGTATCGACAATAACTACCCGGTGATTATTTTTCTTCGCATGTTCAATCGCAGCTTTCGCGATCTTCACAGCATCTTTATTTTCAGGCTCAGCAAAAACTTCAACGCCAACTTGTTCTCCTAATACCTTCAACTGGTCAATAGCAGCCGGGCGATAAATGTCGCAAGCAACAAGCAGCACCTGGCGGCCTTGCTTCTTGAGATAGTTCGCCAGCTTTCCAGTAAACGTGGTTTTACCAGAACCTTGCAAACCGGCGATTAGAATTACCGCCGGATTTCCATCAATGACAATATCCTCACTGGTTCCTCCCATGAGATTTGTCAACTCATCGTTGGTAATCTTAATGAGGAGTTGCCCTGGCGAGATGGCCGTTAATACATTTTGGCCGAGAGCTTTTTCTTTGATCTCGTCCGTTACTTCTTTGGCAACTTTAAAATTGACATCGGCATCGATCAATGCCTTGCGAATTTCTTTTATGGTGGAAGCAACGTTAATCTCCGTAATACTTCCCTGGCCCTTCAGCGTTTGAAATGCCTTTTCGAGCTTCAGACTTAAATTATCAAACATATCTTTAACCTCTAATTATTTTGTACTCCTCCACATTGTCTCCAGGCAACAACTTCCTGGTTACAAGGAGGAAAAGGGGACGCAATTTACACCATTTTTTAACTCCGAAATTGATAAAATTTAAAGGCTTCGCCAGCCTTGAATTCCGATCGTTCCATAGGAAGCTCTAGGAAGCCATCAATCTTCTTTAGGTTTGCAAAATCTCCAGAACCACCGCCAGCATCGGGATAAGCCATCAGTTTTCCACTTTCATTTACAACTGACACCTGCAGAAAATAAGTCAGCTTGGGTGCAAACGAAAAATCTCTTGCCAGAATTGCCGATTGATCTTTGAATTCAATGCCCAAACTTGAAATGATCCATGGCTTTACATATCTCTGAAAGCACATAAAAGTTGATACAGGATTGCCCGGCAATGCAAAAACGGTTTTTCCTTCACCAAACACACCAAACCAAAATGGTTTTCCGGGACGCTGGCTTACCTGGTGAAAAAGCTTTTTGACACCAAGTTTTTCCATTACCGAAGGAATGAAATCAAACTTGCCCTTTGAGACACCACCGGAAAGAATTAACGTGTCATGCTGCTGGAGAATTGAACGTAATTCCTTTTCCAGAATAGTTTCTTCGTCTGGCATATGATATTGCGTACCTGACCATCCCATCGCTTTCATGGCAGCCTGAAGTGCATAGGTATTTGATCTCCTAATTTGATAGAGCAGGGGTTGCTTATCCACATCAACCAATTCATCACCACTTGAGATGATCGCTGTTTTGGGAAAATTTTTGATCTTGACAGAACTCTTTCCTACCGAAGCTAACAATGCAATTTCCGCAGGAGAAAGAACCATCCCTGAAGATAAAAGCAAATCATCTTTTTTGGCGTCTTGCCCCTGCGCATGAATACTTTGGCGCAACTCGATTTTATTCACGGTAATGGTAGCAACGGAAGACGAGATCGAGAGGTCCTCATAGCGAATAACGGTGTCTGTTCCCTTGGGCAAGATTGCGCCCGTCATCACTTCGAAACACTGATGAGCATTGGTCAACACTTTTTGAGATTCCCCCGCGGCTTGCGTTCCAACGATTGAAAACTCCCGTTGTCCGTTTTTGAACTGATTATATTGTATGGCAATTCCATCCATGGTGACACGATCAAACGGAGGGAAATCGCGGTCAGCCTGAATGTCTTCTGCCAGCACAAAACCGACAGACTCTTCAAGTGTTACAACACGAATTCCTGGATTAAAAAGATTGCATAAAATAATGTCCGTTGCCTCGTTTACACTTATCATTTTAAAATATTGTTAATT
>CBQWHS010000871.1:0-2197 GCA_967728665.1 uncultured Chryseosolibacter sp.
ACACTCACTGATGAAAGCGGCTCATTTGCAGTTCAACTTTCTTTTGGTCAATACACGGGCGAAATTGAATTTGTTGGATACAGTGCGAGGCCCATTAAAGCATTCAACCTTTCAGCGGACGTTAAAGAAGTTGACCTCGGCTCTTTGCACCTTTCAACATCAGTAAAAACACTCAGTGAAGTAACTGTTGAAGCAGAGAAGAGTACAATGGAGTTAGCGCTCGATAAGCGAATTTTTAATGTCGGAAAAGACTTAGCAAATGCCGGAGGATCTGCTACAGACATTCTTATGAATATCCCCTCGGTCTCGGTTGATCCCGAAGGAAATGTTAAACTCCGAGGAAGTGACAATGTAAGAATTCTTATTGACGGAAAACCTTCCGGGCTGGTAAGTTTCAAGGGAGGCAGTGGGCTTCAGCAGCTTCAGGCCAACATGGTAGAGCGCGTTGAAGTAATTACAAATCCATCTGCTCGTTATGAAGCTGAAGGTAATGCTGGAATTATCAACATCGTTTTGAAGAAAGCTACGAATGAAGGATTCAACGGTTCATTCGATCTGATCACAGGGCAGCCCACAAACTTCGGGGTTGCTGCAAATTTTAATTATCGCCATAAGAAGGTCAACTTTTTTCTCAACTATGGTGTCGCATATCGTGTAACTCCGGGAAGAGGAAAGCTTTACCAGGAATTATATAACCCAGGACAGGAGACAGCTATTCTTAAACAATCAAGCGAAAACGCTATTACCGGATTTCACAATAACATTCGTGGGGGAATAGATTATTTTTTCAACGAGAAAACGATTTTGACAGGCTCTTACCTGTTTCGCAGAACAGACGTTAACAGGATTACCGACATACGATATGAAGATTATATCGGTTCTCCTTCAAGCATGAAGAGTTATACATTAAGGAGACAAAACGAAGACGAGATCGAACCCAACTCCGAGTATTCGCTCATCTACCGGAAGACGTTTGAAAAGAAAGAGCACTCCCTGGTCGGCGAAGTAAAGTTTATCGACAATTGGGAAAATTCGAATCAGTTGTTCACTCAAAACTATTTTATCCCGGACGGAACACGGGATCCAGACCTTTCAAAAATTCAAACATCTGTAAATGATGAATTCGAAAAGCAACTTCTCTTCCAGGTCGATTACACAAAGCCGTTTGCAAAAGAAGGAAAGTTTGAAACCGGATTGCGTTCCAGTTTTCGCAATATGATCAACGATTATGTTGTGAGTGACAAGGATGATTCAGGAACAGAAACGCCAATAGCATGGCTTGATAATATTTTTGAATACAATGAAAACATTCATGGCGTGTATGGAATTGTTGGGAACAAGCATAACAGGTTTTCGTATCAGGCAGGGTTGCGTGCAGAATGGACGGACGTAAAGACGACACTTCGGGAAACAAACGAAGTGAATCCACGAAAGTATTCAAATCTTTTTCCGAGTGCTCACGTTACGATGGATCTGCCGAAGGACAATGCTCTGCAATTGAGTTATAGCAGACGAGTGCGTAGGCCGGTGTACAATGATCTTAGTCCGTTTATGACATTCTCCGATAGCCGTAACTTCTCCAGTGGCAATCCAAATCTAAATCCGGAGTTTAGCGATGTTTTGGAAGCTGGTCATCTAAAATATTTTGAAAAAGGTTCACTCTCTTCTTCGGTGTATTTTCGGAACACTCTTCACAAAATCGACCGCATCAGAACTGTGAACGATCAGGGCAACTCTGTCAACATCACGGAGAACCTGAAATATGAAAAAGCATTGGGCATTGATATGGCAGGGGAGTTCAATCCGTATAAGTGGTGGAGACTTGATCTGAATTTCAATTTATTTCATGCTGATATTGATGGGACAAATATTATAGAAACGTATAAAGCATCCACCTATAGTTGGTTTGTGCGACAAACATCGCGCTTCATGTTGCCGAACAACTTCGATATACAATTGCGTGGTAATTATGAGGCGGCTCAAAAAACTGCGCAAGGAAAAAGACGCGCATTATATTACGCAGATTTCTCAATGAGCAAAGACATTCTGAAAGGAAGAGGAACAATGAATTTTAACGTGCTCGATATTTTTAATAGTCGCAGAGTTCGCTCCGATATCAATGGAGTTAACTTCCATACAGAGAGCAGTTTTCAAGGACGCCGAAGACAAATAAACCTGACATTCAGCTATCGCATCA
>CBQWHS010000872.1:0-2194 GCA_967728665.1 uncultured Chryseosolibacter sp.
CTGCCCAAACGCACTTCACTTCACTAAAATCGTATCGATTTCACACGCTGGTCGAATGCCGTCCGGTTACTGGTCGAATGCACCAGATTCGTGTTCACCTGGCATCCCTTAAGGCCTCTATCACGGGAGACGACACGTACGGAGGGAAGCCGTTCCTTCTTTCACAGCTAAAACGTCGATTCAATTTGAAAAAGGACACGGAAGAACAAAGTTTTATGAAGAGAATGGCCCTTCATGCTCAATCGTTGCATTTCATGGATTTAGAAGGAAAAAAGCTATTGATTGAAGCACCGTATCCAAAGGATTTTCAGGCGTTGATCCACCAATTGGAGCAAAATTCATAGTTTGAGAAACCAAATCATCAGAAAGTTTGTCTTCTTGAAACAGCATCGAAAAGAGCTGTAATTGGTTCATTTCCTTGGTTTTATTGCTATCAAAAACACTGGAAGGTGTAACGAAAAACAGCGATTTAATACCAAAATGACGTGCTAGCTTGGATTTTCACAACGAGAGATTTACCTTTGTGTCCCTTTTTAAGAGGAAGGGTGTACTTATTTGAATTTTACCTAAAAAATGGATCATAATAGTTATAAAACCACTTACGCAACCAACGCCACAGCTGAAAAAAACTGGGTTATTGTTGATGCTAACGCCCAGGTTTTGGGTCGGGTGGCTAGCCAGATAGCGAAAATCATTCGTGGAAAACACAAACCAAGCTATTCTCCACATGTTGATTGCGGTGATAATGTTATCGTAATCAATGCAGAAAAAGTTAGAATGACTGGTAAAAAGTGGACTGACAGAGTAATCTTCACCCACTCAGGATATCCTGGTGGACAACGTGAGCATACGCCTACGTTGATCCGTTCAAAGCACCCTGAGCGTTTGATCGAACACGCAGTACGAGGCATGCTTCCTAAAAACAGATTGGGAAGTCAGCTTTTCAGAAGCCTGCATGTTTACACAGGCACTGAACATCCACATGTAGCACAGCAACCTAAAGAATTAAAGTTCTGATAAATGCAGATTGTTAATAAAATCGGTAGAAGAAAAACCTCGATTGCCAGAGTATACGTGCAACCTGGTAAAGGTGAAATCAAGATTAACGACCGTGATCTAAAAGAATATTTCATCTCTGAAATACACCAAACCACTGTAAGACAGGCGATCGCAGCTGTTAAAGCTGATAGCCAGTACGATGTCAATGTTAACGTTGAAGGTGGTGGTATCAAAGGACAGGCGGAAGCAGTTCGTTTAGGAATTGCCCGGGCGTTGGTTGAATTCAATGTCGAGCACAAGCCTACATTGAGAAAAGAAGGACTTCTAACACGTGATTCAAGAATGGTTGAACGGAAGAAGCCGGGTAGAAGAAAAGCAAGAAGAAAATTCCAGTTTAGCAAGCGTTAATAGAAAAAGAATGGCTGAAAAATTAACATATCAGGAGCTGTTGGATGCAGGTGTTCACTTTGGTCACCTCACCCGCAAGTGGAACCCTAAGATGGCTGAGTACATCTACATGGAGAACAACGGTATCCACATTATCGATCTTAACAAAACGCTGGCCCGTCTCGAAGAAGCATCATTTGCATTGAAGAATATCGTTCGCTCTGGTCGTAAGATCATGTTCGTGGCAACGAAGAAACAAGCTAAGGATATTGTAACTGATGAAGCAAAACGCCTTAACATGCCGTTCGTTACAGAACGTTGGTTGGGTGGAATGCTGACTAACTTTGCAACAATTCGCAAGTCGCTCAAGAAACTTTCCCAGATTGAAAAGTTGATGAAAGACGAAGCGTTTGCAAACCTTGCAAAACGTGAGCGCTTGATGGTAACACGCGAGAAAGCAAAACTTGAAAAATTGCTTGGCGGTATCACTGATTTGAACAGACTTCCTGCAGCACTATTTGTGATTGATGTTAAGCGCGAACACATCGCGGTAACAGAAGCACAAAAATTAAATATTCCGGTTTTTGCTTTAGTTGACACAAATTCGGATCCAGGTGGTGTTGATTTCCCTGTTCCAGCGAATGACGATGCGTTCAAATCAATTTCTATCCTTACCAAACACATTGGTAAAGTGATTGAAGAAGCGCTAATGGAGCGCAAGAGAGATAAAGAAGACGCAGCGCAGAAGAAGGATGAAGACGAAAAGAGAAAAGTTGACGAGCCAGTAGAGGAAGCAAATTCCTAATCA
>CBQWHS010000873.1:0-2193 GCA_967728665.1 uncultured Chryseosolibacter sp.
AATTTGATATGCGCCGAAATGAATCCTGGAGATCATGCCATTTTGATCTAGAGACGGAATCAGGTTAAGGTCAAGCCATGCGTACGAACCATCTCGTGTCTTGTGTTTTACAATGCCATGCCAGGGATTACCTTTCGAGAGATTGCAATTGCAAACATCGAGTAACTGAACTGGCATTTCTGCCATGAATGTATACGACTTGCCGATGAGTTGCTCCCGTTGGTAGCCTGATATCTCCAATGTTTTGCAATTGACATCAAGAATTTTTCCAGATGCGTCTAAGTCTGCAGTCATTAGTATTTGCGAATAGGCATTCTCGCGAATCTTCAATTGTTCAGTGTTCTGCTTCAAACGCTCGAGTTCCATTACGCTTTCAAGAAAGTTTTCCTCTTGCTTTTTGTAGTCTTCATTCTGTGCTTGTGCTACTTTCATTACGCGTTCTGCGTTGCGTTGCGCATTCACCATTTCAGTAATGTTTTTAGCGTACAAAGTTGCGCCGGTTACTTCTTTAGAATCATTTCGAATCGGGGTATAGCTTATCAGGATGTGAGTTTCCATTCCACCGAACACAAAAGTCTGTGTTAGTTCAAACGTTTCGCCAGCAAATACACGTGCATAAAGTTCGATTTGCGGTGCGCGTTCGTTCTCTTGTAAGACTTCAATCATATCCATGCCCTTGGTCACGGTCACCTGACGTGCCGCAAAAACATCGACAAAGAATTTATTAAACGTAACTAATTTATACTCTCGGTCCACGGTCCAGATCGAATCACAAGACGCGTTGATAATCTCACTTAGCTCCAGCTCTTTTTGTTTCACAGCTTCTAGTGTGCGATGTACTTCCGACACATCTTTACTGAACGTTACAACACTATAAATTTCATCGTGTTCGTTGCGTAGTGGTGCATAGCTCACAATGGTATAAACATCCACTGTGCCGTAGACGAAATGTTCAGTGCGCTCGTAACATTCACCGGAAAACGCACGATCATAAAAACCTTTCTGCATTACCAGGTCTTTGCCTTTGAAAATATCCAGCATGCAGAATCCTTTGTCAACCTGGACACCCAGATTTGACATCCCTTTTTCCATAGCCTTATTGAAGCTGATAATTTTATATTCTCTATCAATAGTAAAAATCACATCATTCGAAACATTGATTATGTCATTCAGATATTTTTCCTTGGTTTGCACTTCGAGGATAATCCGTTGCATCTCGTCTTGCGTGGCCGAAAGCTCCTCCATGTTCTGACGCAGCTCTTCTTCTTGTGCTTTCAATTCTTCGTTTTGTTCCTGCTGTTGAGTGGCAAGTTGTTCTGCAGTCTTTTGAGCTTTAACAAGTTCTGTCACATCTTTTGCAAACACTGCCGATGCAACTACGTTTCCTTCAGTATCACGGATCGGTGTATGCTGGCTCATGAAATACAATTCAAAACCATGAGACTTAAAAAGTTCTGTACGCTGAAATGCCTCACCTGTAAACGTGCGATCATAAAACGATTTGTATTTCTCCCAATCCGCGCGATCAAACATTTGTCTGATATCCATCCCTTTTACAACGTTGATATTGAGCGTTGCATAAGTATCCCGCAGGGTTTTGTTGGCACTGATAAGTTTGTATGAAGTGTCGATCACCATAATAGAGTCGGTGGAGGAATCGATTAATTCATTCATGTACCGCTCCTGCGACTGCACTTCTTTCAAAATGCGTTGCATCTCCTCCTGCGTGGCGGTCAGTTCTTCCATACTTTGCCGCATTTCTTCCTCCTGTGAGCGCATCAGCTCTGCTTGTGTTTGTGTTTCATGAAGAAGGTTCTGCGTTTTTTCATTCACCCGAACCGATGCAATAGTTGATGCAATGCTGACACCCAAACGCTCAACAAATTCCGTTTGGTGTTTTTCAAGCAACTCGAAAGAAGCAAGTTCAACGAGGCCGAAAATCTTGTCCTCTAATTTTAATGGAACGATGAGAAGATTTCTTGGCAATGCTTCTCCGAGTCCTGAAGTGATCTTAATATAATTTGGAGGAATGCTCGTCATGTGCAACGTAGTCTTTTCGAGCGCCACCTGTCCAACTAATCCTTCGCCCAACCCAATGCGAACGTTCACATGTTTTTTTCGTTCATAAGCATAGCAGGCAACAAGTTCAATAAACACATCTGAGGAATTTTCCTCGTTGATCAGGTAAAGCGC
>CBQWHS010000874.1:0-2193 GCA_967728665.1 uncultured Chryseosolibacter sp.
TTACATCGATGACCAGCAATTTTCCAAGTTTGTAATTACCGATCCATTTCTCATAATGCTCGTTTAGATTTCTCAGGTAGTCCAATCGGATGGCATATTCAAAGTCACGGCCTCGTTTCTGTATCTGGCTTACGAGTTTCGGAATGTCGGCCTTTAGGTAAATCAATAAATCAGGAGGCGGAACAAACCGGATCATCGAGTTGAAAATGTCGTGATAGCTCTGGAAATCGCGCTCATGCATATGACCACTTTTATGAAGATTGGCGGCAAAGATGTAGGCATCCTCATATATTGTACGATCCTGTATGGTGATCTTATTGTTGTCGCGGATTTCATTTACTTGTTTAAACCGACTATTCAAAAAATAGATTTGCACATGAAATGCCCAGCGTGTCATGTCTTCATAAAACTCACGGAGGTACGGGTTTTCCTCGACCGACTCATATAACGCGTGCCAACCATAATGTTTGGACAATTTTGCGGTTAACGTTGTTTTTCCGCTACCTATATTTCCACAAATAGCGATATGCTGAAGTTTTTTCTGCACGATGAAAGTAGTTTCGCTGCGAAGGTAAAACGGCTTGTGAAACTTCCGGCCCTTCTTTTATTTATTTTTTATTCAGTTACCACAACGGCCAATGTCTTACCGTCTTTACTCATCGCAAGTCGTGTAAAGGAATTTAATTTCTTCGATTTCCGCTTTAGATTCATTTTAACCTCTATCCAACGTTTTTCCAATTCATCGTATGCAAGAATTGTATTCTCAACCGTTCGAAGCATTATTGAGCCCGGAGTCCAACACATGTCAGCCTCTGTCCCGACCAGCCCTGTAGCAAGTTCACTTATCATCTTTTTGTCAAGATCATATCTCATAATATTGAATTGGTTTTCACTTTTCTTCTGCGTAAAACTGACTGCATTTTGATTCGGAATCTTATGAAGTGATCGTCCAATGTTTTCCGCAACATCATTGTTTGTTTTATTCGAAAGGTCCACGTGCTGAAGTTTGAATGGCGCGGGCAATGTGAACACAAAAATATTTTTATCATCCGCCCATGCATGATAGCCCACAATCAAATTGTCGATGAGAATTTCCGCTTCCCCTCCACCGATAGGATATTTCACAAGATCCTGCTTGCCGTCATCACGTTGAAGGATACAGGACAGAAAATTCATGTCCGGTGTTACAGTTGGTGAATATTCTCTTTCATTGGTTTTAGTAATGGCAATACGCTTATTACTTTTATAATCGTATTGAATGATTTCTGTTCGTCCATCATCATTTGCAGAAGCATAATATAATATCGGTTTGCCCGGATGAAAAGAGGGTTGATTATCATAGCCTGGATGATTAGTAATATTGCGGGGATTGGAAAGAATCATCTTCCCGTTTTCCGTTCTAACATCAAATAGAAAAATTTCGCTCGCCGGCTGCGCCTGAAGGAAGGAAATGATCAACAAAAAGAATCCAATTATACTGAGCTTCATAATAAAGTTTCAATAAAGTTAAATGAAAATAAACATCCCTCTCATTACCACCATTGCGATAATGTTGACGAGTAACCCCGTCATTTCGCAAGAACAATTTCTCATTATTCCCTCAAGAATATTTGATGGCGAGGTATTGCATGACAACTGGAGCGTGCTGGTACAGAATCAGAAAATTATTTCTGTTGGGCCTACGGCGAATTATAAACGCGAAGGGAAGACTGTGATTATGTATGAAGGGGCAACGCTTCTTCCAGGATTGATTGAAGGACATTCGCACATGTTGCTGCATCCTTACAACGAAGTGACGTGGAATGATCAAGTGATGAAAGAATCGGATGCTGAACGTGTTATTCGTGGAACAGTTCACGCAAAAAATACATTGCTCGCAGGCTTTACAACAGCAAGAGATCTCGGCTCTGAAGGTGCGGGCTACGCAGATGTGGGATTGAGAAATTCAATTGAACAAAAAATTATTCCTGGACCGAGATTGCTTGTCGCCGGGCGTGCCATTGTTGCAACAGGTACATATGGACCCATGGGATTGGACACAGATTTCATAGTAATGTCGGGAGCAGAATTTGCAGATGGCAACGATTTAATCCGTGTGGTCCGCGACCAAATTGGCAAGGGCGTGGACATCATAAAAGTTTATGCTGATTACAAATACGGTTCCTTTAAAAAAGTCAGTCCAACGTTCTCTCT
>CBQWHS010000875.1:0-2190 GCA_967728665.1 uncultured Chryseosolibacter sp.
GCCAAGATGCTAATTCAATACTGCTCAGACTTACACTTGGAGTTTCCGGTGAATAGGAAATTCCTGAAAGCAAATCCCATCAAGCCCGAAGGCGAAATACTTTTATTGGCTGGTGATATTACGCTCTTAACGGCGATTGATAAGGAAAAGGATTTTTTTGATTTCATATCCGACAACTTCGTTCATTGTTATTGGATACCTGGAAATCATGAGTATTATCGATCTGATCTATCACAACGGACTGGAACCTTCCAGGAACACATCAGAAGTAATGTATCGCTGCTCAATAACACAACCGTTAGGTATAAAGATGTAACGCTTTTGTTTTCAACGTTGTGGTCGAAGATTGATTTGAGAAAAGAATGGATCATTAAAAAGTCAATGGCTGATTTTCATTTGATTCAAAAGAATGGAAATAAAATCAATACTGATGATTACAATACGCTTCACGATCAAGCCGTAGCGTTCATTAAAAGTCAAATTGCATTCGCTAAGGAAAAGACAATTGTTGTGTCACATCACCTTCCGACCTTTTACAACTACCCGGAGAAATATCGCGACAGCGAATTGAACAGTGCATTTGCAACGGAACTATTTGATCTTATCGAACCATCAAATATTGATTATTGGATATTTGGACATACTCATAACGTAGTGCCAGATTTCAAGATCGGAAAAACAATTCTAACTAGTAACCAGCTAGGATATGTGGAGTACGGTGAGCACAAGGCATTTCTTAACCGGACAATTTTACTGTAACCGGGCTGATCACCATTTTTCATTTTAATACAATCTTAAAAACCTTACATTCTTGTAACCATTTGTAATATTCGAAGTATAATAACTACATTTAAGTTAAATATACATCACGTGAGCCGGCATCAACTGGGTGAATTTGAAGAAATCGTAATGCTTACCGTTGGCATTCTTTACAAAGAGGCATACGGCGTGGCGATCATCGATGAAATTGAGCAACGTCTTAACCGGAAGGTTAGCATTGGGGCGTTACAGACTGTTTTAAGGCGACTTGAAGGCAAAGGATATCTGACGTCAGAATTCGGAGAAGCGACAAACGTTCGGGGAGGGAAGCGGAAACGATACTTCAGCCTTACCACACTCGGATCAAGGATACTGCGTGAAACGCAGGACCAACGTTTGGAATTATTCAAAGCTATTCCACGTGTTGCATTTCCAAAACAATGAGTCAGTTGCCAAACATACAGCCACCTGAATTTTTCCTTCGATTTTTTCGATGGTTCTGCGATCCTTCCATCGCTGAGGACATTGAGGGAGATCTCACAGAAATGTTTCAACGTGAAGTCACAACAGGAACGCTTTCAAAAGCACGTTTACGGTTTTCAATAAATATAATTCGCCTGTTTCGACCAGGCATCATAAAAAAATTTGGTAACCAATCATCATTCACTCCCTCATCACCTATGTTCAAAAATTATTTCATCACCTCCATGCGTTCGCTTATGCGAAGTAAAGGTTTCTCGATGATTAATATCATCGGACTCGCTGTCGGGTTGGCTACTTTTAGCCTAATCTCAATTTATGTTTATCACGAACTAAGCTTCGACCGTTACCACAAAAATGCAGACCGCATCTTCCGTGTAGTGGAAAACCTGAGGACGGAAAATGAAATGTTGTTTCAGTCGACAAGCTCTCCACCAATGGGACCACATTTTCAAAAGGACTTCCCGGAAGTCGAAAGTTATGTGCGCTTTCAAACGTGGAATTTGCTTGCATATAGAAATGGCATATCCTATTACGAGCCGGATTGTTATCTCGCAGACAGTACCGTGTTTGATATCTTCAGTTTTGATTTGATAAAGGGCGATAAGAAAACAGCGCTTCGAGAGCCCTTTTCGATCGTGCTTACAGAATCCATGGCGAAAAAATATTTTGGCAACGAAGACCCTATTGGCCAAACAATAAAAATGGATTATGATAATTACAAGGTGACAGGTGTTGTAGAAGATGTTCCTGAAAATTCTCATTTCCGTTTCGCTAGCCTGATTTCATTTTCTACCTGGAGCAGGAATAACAAAATGGCTGAAGACAGGCAATGGTTCTGGAATGGTTTCCATACTTATGTGCTGTTGCATGATGCTACATCTGTCGAAAAAGTTCGCGCAAAGATGAAGGACTTCATTCAAAAAAATATGGAAAAAGGAGGGATGTATT
>CBQWHS010000876.1:0-2188 GCA_967728665.1 uncultured Chryseosolibacter sp.
TTTTGTTTGCCCTTATAGTTCGTTCTCAAGATCGATGGCAGCAACGTGTCGAATATATAATGGACGTGAAATTGGACGTTTCGTCACATAAGATAAACGGTACCCAAAAACTTACCTATTACAACAACTCAAAGGACACTCTGACGAAAGTCTATTATCATCTTTTCCTTAATGCATTTCAGCCAGGAAGCATGATGGATGTACGATCAAGAACCATTTCCGATCCTGATCCTCGCGTCACGGATCGCATCTCCAAACTCAATGAAAATGAAATCGGATATCAACATGTTGTCAATCTAAAACAGGATGGCAAAGACATTAGCTATTCTGTAAACGGCACCCTGCTCGAAGTAACATTGGCAAAGGCTATCCTACCAAATACAAAAACAGTTTTTGATTTAAATTTTGAGGCGCAGGTCCCATTGCAGATACGAAGAACGGGGCGCGATAACAAAGAGGGTGTTGCCTATTCCATAACACAATGGTATCCAAAAATTGCCGAGTATGATTTTCGTGGCTGGAATGCCTACCAATACGTTGCCCGCGAATTCCATGGTGTATGGGGCGACTTTGATGTGAAGATTACGATCGACCCTAAATATGTTGTTGCCGCGACGGGAAAACTGCAGAACGCTGATAAGATTGGCTACGGTTATGAAAAGCCAGGAGCCAACGTAAAAAAGCCAGAAGGAAATTTGACGTGGCACTTTGTTGCGAAGAACGTTCATGACTTTGCCTGGGCCGCGGATCCGGAATATGTACATGAAAAAATTCAAGTTCCGGATGGACCGGAGTTACATTTCTTTTATCAACCCGGTCCTAACACTACAGACAACTGGAAAAATCTTGTGGATTATGGTGTGAAGCATTTTCAATTCATGAACACGACTTTCGGGAAATATCCATACGATACCTATTCAGTAATTCAAGGTGGAGATGGCGGAATGGAATATCCGATGTGTACGCTCATTACTGGCGAACGAACGTTGACAGCGCTAGTCGGCGTGATGGCACATGAGGTTTCACACAGTTGGTATCAGGGCGTGCTCGCGTCAAATGAAACTTTGCATCCCTGGCTTGACGAAGGCTTTGCAGATTTTTCGGCCGATGAATCGCCAGCGAATATATTGGGAACAAAAAATTCACATGAATTAACATACAACGGATACTTCACACTGGTAAAAAGTGGCAATCAAGAACCCGCCAGCCTGAATGGCGACTATTACAACGTGAACAAAACGTATACTACAATTTCATATTACATGGGCGCTATGCTCTTGAATCAGCTGAAGTATATCATGGGCGAAGAAGTATTTTACAAAGGCATGCGGAGATATTACAATACATACAAATTCAAACATCCCGAACCTTTCGATTTTATACGGACCATGGAAAAAGTATCGGGGTTGCAGTTAAATTGGTTCATGATTTATTGGATCAACTCGACAAAAAAGATTGATTACTCCGTCAAAAACATTGTCGCGAATGTTAACGATACATTTGTTACCGTGGAGCGAGTAGGTGATCTTCCCATGCCGATTGATCTTGTGGTGACATTTAAAGATGGCTCAAAGGAATTATACTATATTCCATTGAATGAGACCTTGGGCAACAAACAAGTTGAAGACAAAACAATTCAGCGATACAGCTTGCAGGCATGGCCATGGGTAAATCCCACTTACACGCTGAAAATCAGTCGCCCGGCAGTTGAAATTCAGTCAATAGAAATCGATCCGACGTTACGCCTCGCAGATGTGAATCGAAAAAATAATGTCTTTGATGTCGCCACTGAAATAAGAAGCTACCAAGATCTTACGAAATAGAATTTGGGTATTACTTGATTTCGATTTTTGGCAACTAAGTCAATCCTGACTTTTTTTATATTTACACATGACTGCCGCTGAAGCTCAAAAGGAAATAATTGCACTGACGGAGAAAATCCATTATCACAATCACCTGTACTACCAGGAAAATAAAACGGAGATCAGTGATTTTGAATTCGACAAAATGCTCGAACGCCTTGTTTCGCTTGAGAACCAATTCCCTCAGTTCCGTCAACAAGATTCGCCAACCCAGCGTGTTGGCGGCACCATCACCAAAGAGTTTGAAACAGTCTATCATCAACATCCAATGTTGTCACTTGGCAACACCTACAGCCAGGAGGAACTTGCTGATTTTGACAAGAGGG
>CBQWHS010000877.1:0-2188 GCA_967728665.1 uncultured Chryseosolibacter sp.
GTGTGGAGACTTGTATTGCAAAATATACAGAGGAAGATTTTATCAAAGCTGTTCGTTTTGGGAAGAAACTTGACGGCTCAATGGTAAAATATCCGATGGTCCCCCACACAACACTTACTGATCTTGAAGTAAAAGGGATTTATGCGTATCTGAAAACCATTCCGCTAATTAAGACCGGTATCTAGTCGAAATGTAAGAATGTCAGAGTCCAAGCGTGACACGAGGAACGGTTGTCACCATGATTATAGCCACACGTTGCATTAGGATTTTGGCATTCCGGCAAATCAAACCATTTTGGCGCTGAGAGGTTTGAAGTTGATTTTTTTAAGGATCCAAGCAAAGCGGAAAAGTTCAGTTCCTATCACATCATCATGTTATAACTATTTCTTTTTTTTACGGTTATACAGATTAATAATTAACATTATTAATTCCAGTCAGGGAATGAACAACGAAGATTTTAAGAGGTTCTATTTGTCTTCCTCGCTAAAAGGTATGCGCTTTGGTATAGGTTTAGCCATATTTCTGTTTATTGCTTTTGGATTCATCGATCCTGGTACACTTCAATTGACAATAAGATTTGCATTTATCTGCCCGGTACTAATCCTGGCACTTGGTCTAAGTTTTTCGCGCTTTTTTGAGCAGTATTCTCAGCTAATTATTTCAACTGCTTATTTGCTGGTTTCTGCTGGTCTTATTTTTATGATTCAGACAGTAGATGGCGAAATCAAGGAAGTATACTCGATAGGCGTTGTTCTTTGTGTGATCGGAACAAGCTCCATCCGAATGAGAGTGCCGGGAATGCTTTCAGCCAGTTGCGTCATAGTAATTTTATTTGTGACACTTCCACGAACAAATGGACATGAGCTATATGTCCACCTTCCAATATTAATCTCGTCAATAGGGATGACACTGCTCTCAATTTCTTCAACCGATAAAATATTATGGAGTAATTATAATGCATTGCTTCAGCTTCGGGAGGAGCGACAAAAGCTGGGGGAAACAAAGGAAAAGCTTCAACTTGCAGACTCGATGAAAGGAAAATTGATTTCAGTCATTACGCATGACTTGAAAGGTCCTAATAACAACATCTTGTCAATGTTAGATCTGTTATTTTCGAAATCAATATCGATGGAAGAGTTCCGCTTTCTTTCGGTAAAGGTAAAAAATCAGGTAAAGAGTAATCAAGCGCTTTTAGAAAGCTTATTAAAGTGGTCGGTGTTGCAGCGCCAGAATAAAAATAACTACAGCATGATAAATATCCGGGAATTGGTAAATGAAGGAATAGAATTAGTTCAAGATAATGCCAGCCAGAAAGGAAATAGATTAGTTAATAATGTTGATGATACAATTATTATGTCCGATCCGGAAGTAATTAGAATGACGCTCAGGAATTTATTAACCAACGCAATAAAGTATACTGAAAACGGAAGCATAACTTTTTATAATGAATTCTCGTCCGACAAAGAATTTTTATTATCAATTCGAGATACAGGTATCGGAATGACTCAGGAGTTTGCAGGTTCACTTTTTAATTGGAATTCCCGCAGAACAACACCAGGAACCAACGAGGAGAAGGGGACTGGTATTGGACTTTTGATGTGTGCTGAATATCTCCAGAATATTGGAGCATCGTTGAAAATTTTCAGTTCGCCTAATGAAGGAACCTGTATCACAATAATTATTAAAACCGAAGTACTCAAAACTTCAATGCTTGAAACAGCATGATATAAAGTGAGTCCTTAAAATATAGAAGCGCTTTTTGATGCAGGAGAAAATATTGAAGGTATCCACCGATATGCACGTTTACAAATACCGTTTGTAAATATACTTCGATAAAATCTTGACCAGGGTGTTGAATTCACTTGATTTATGAATCCAATCTTCAGCGCTGAGTTTCTTAAATTCGCTCGACATCTTTTCGTCAAAATATGTTGAAAATATTCTCAAGCCTCCCATGATGGGCATATTTATATCCAAAAAAATGTAGTCAGGTAGCTCTCTTAAGCTAGTAAGAAAATTAATGGCCTTGCAACTGTCACTTAAAGTAATACAAGCTCTTCTTTTTTCGCTGCAACAAAATTAGAATCATTAAGATACACGACTGCTTCGCAAAACATCTCTGTATCGTCGGGATCATCGTCTATGAATAAAATGGTCATTTCATTATTTGGATTGAATGACTCGAATG
>CBQWHS010000878.1:0-2187 GCA_967728665.1 uncultured Chryseosolibacter sp.
ATCGAAAAACCAGACAGGCATAGTATTGGGATCAGGACTTTTATCTCCATCGCCGCGCGCTGCAGGTTTAAGCGATCTTACCCAATTGCTATTTCCTTTGTCATCGCCTCGATAATCAGCACTTGACGGCAGAGGTGCAAGGTTGTTCGCAAATTCTTTCCAGGTCTTTTGCAGATCAGAATCTATCCTCAGGATAGCCGCTGCTTTTGCAGCCACGGGCAAAATACCCATCATCGAAGAGATCTCTTCAACAGTGTTGTGACCATCCCAGATCGACTCGTTATCGTTAACATGATAAATATGATATCGGCCATCACTCTCCTTTTTTACATTCGGAAAATTCCTGTAAAACTCCGCCACACCTTTCAACATGGGATATGCAGTTGTTCGTAGCCAGTTTTCGTCGTTAGTATACTCATAGCGAAGCCAGTATTGATAGGCGATCTTTGCTCCACATGAAAATATGTGTGTGACATGTCCGAATGGCCCGCCTCCTTTATCGGAAGTATGCCACACTCCATCTTTCCACCCTTCGTCCTTTTTCCAATTCCATCGACTGAGAAAAGGCATTTTGGGATAAGCATAGTCAACAAAATGTTGTGAATGCTGTATCCAGGGTTTCTTCAGCAGATATAGGTCACGCATTTCGGAAGCGATATCATCAGGCAAAGGTGCGAGGCCGTCAAACGCTACTGTCTCGGGAATAAAAATGCCGCTACTTCCCCACTGTTGATGTGACGCAAGCTCAAACTTACTATAGGCTGATGTATACATGTTAAACATTGGATCCATCAACTCCATGTGGTTCGTTTGAAACAAGGCATTGTAGATACAACTTTGGTTGGCTCCCCAATATAAGTTTCCCCATTTGCGTTCGTCCCCTCCTGTGTTCCATAACATGCCATTGAACTTCGTCGGATATTTTCCGCGCGAGCTTGAGGCCATTACATATAAATAGTAAGTGTAATTTTTTTCGATGAAGTCTGCTTCATCATCATCACTATGAAGATGTACAAATGATTTCTGCCAAAAAGCTTTCCACCAATTTAGATTGTATTGCATTATGCCATCGAAACCAGTACTTTTTGCAGCTTCCAGTTTTTTCACTGCCAATGCCACGAGATCTTCTGATGGATCAAAGCTTGCCGCGCTTGCCATCAAAACGGAGAATTCCTTCGTGTCGGGAGCGACCGCTAATCTTGCAGTGCCTTCATTTTCAAGGCTTGCGCTCACCTGGCGTCCGGTGACTTCAATAACAACTGCTGACCCACAGTAATAATTACCTTCCTTAAATTCCTGCAGGAGAATAATGCGATTACCATCCAACTTAAGTTTTGAAATAGCAGAATGATCTCCCTTTTTAGTATTCGGTAAACGAAGCGTTCGCAAATTGATTAAGACAGGCAACACGGGATCGCGTGTATCTTCAACATGAACAGCCATTACATCTTTCTCCTGCCATGAAACGACTTTTGCGATCACTCCTTTTCCTTTCACTGTCACAATTCCTTCATAGCATGAGAGGTGTTGCTGAAATTCATCTGTTTCAAAAACTCCAACGGTATTGCTGGCAAAATCAAGGTCAACAAATCCTAATCCGTTGCAGTAGTCTGTATGTCGCTCATAAAAATTATTCGATCCTGAATTGTTTCCAAATACATCAACACGATTGAGCTGAAGGTGCAGAGACGAAGGAGTTGTCCACACCAAGCTCCCCATTACACCATTGCCAATGGGCATACCTTCTTCACTTCGGGCAACAGGTTTGTTATAGATGAGGTCTGCACGGGCGACCAGTTTTTTGTGATCGATGTTGAATAAAGAAGACGGTGTGACGGATTGCGCTACGCCATTGAACGTGACGATTAGACAAATGATGACAGTGGTAGTTATTTTCATAGCAGTGACTGCCTGAAGGACGGAAAATGCGGTGCTTGATCCCGACTCGAAAGGGGTTTAAAATTTCTCCGAACTTCTTATCCACAATCAAAGCGCGTTCCACTTCGGGCACCGCTTTGGAAGCGCGTGTCTCCATGCTAAAAATAGAGACTTAACGTTTCTCGATCGACCTCGTTTATCATTTAAGGTTTGAGAGCAACATAATATATGACGTCAATCTCCGTTGAGTTGAAACAAGTAAGTACCCGAAACACATGAGTGATTAGCACAACGGCACTTGACGTCTCC
>CBQWHS010000879.1:0-2186 GCA_967728665.1 uncultured Chryseosolibacter sp.
TTTCATAACGATATCCCTCATAGTCAAAACTTTTTACAAGCGCTTTCATTCCACCGGTCATTTCGGTTTTAATCAGCCCATTTGTATTTATTGAAGCCTGAAGGTTTAGCTTTCCGATGGTTTGCGGCTTCATTAACAAATAGCCAAGGTCGAACTGGTTTACATCTATTTTGCCTGTGATTCCCCGAGTTGTTGATGTTGAGTCGAGATCAATATTTCCATTAAGGTTTACTGCTCCGATTGAGGTTGAGATAAGTGTTTCGAAATCGGATTTTTTCGCATTGCCTTTAAAATGACCGCTGACATTTATCCATTCGGGTGGTGCTATTGAATCTGGCAACAGTGTATCCGGCAGCACTGAGAAGATATCGTCTTTTGTTGTGAAGAATTTGTCAAGTGAAATGTTGGCGCTTAGTTTATTTGCATCAGGTAATCCTACAATCCGTCCGCTTGTGCTCAGAGAAGTTTCCCGTAGTGCCTTAACGATCAAATGGTTTATAGTGAGATTATTTATTTTACCAGTGATAAAAGTCTCAAAGTTTATCCTGCTTAGATTCCTGGTCTTTATTGGCACACTATCCAATAAGTGCTTATTAAAAAAGAGAAGGTCGTTCAAGCCGACATAAGATGGTCTTACTTCTGCGCGGATAGAAGCACTGGGAAATTGAGTTCCTATATTTTCAAATGATTCAAATTGACTTTGGACGTCCATTTGTAGCTTGCTATTGGCCGTTATCAGAAGAAAATCTTTGAGGGACGCGCTGTCTTCGCTAACACTTATTTTTCCTTTCAATGCCTGCAACGCAAATCCACGGCTCTCTGAAAAACTTATGCGCTGAATGTTAGCAGCGATGTCTGAGCCTGCCATGGCAAAATTGCTTCCGTCAATGTTTAGGTTTGACAGCCAAAGATGATCGAAGTCGAGAACGGACTGATCGAAAGGTTTTGAGAAATCATAATATTGAATGCTGTTGCCGGCCAAATCAAGTTTGTTGAGTTTTAGCGACCACTGTTTTTCTGTTTTAGATTTCACTGCCCTGCCAGATGCTGCTCCCTCATCGCGAGTCGTAGAAGAGGAGGCGGTGTTATCATGTGGTTTTATTTCTCGTTTTGTTTTACGTTGATGAAATGCGATGAAGGAATTGTTTAACGAGAGTTCATTCAAATCGATCAACTGTTTTTTAAGATTAATTTCGTTTGCGCGAGCTAACAGCTTACCTATATCGGCGCGCATCACTTGGCCCGTTACTTCTTGTTGATAATTTATATGAACATCGTTGAGTTTAATTTCATCGAAATTTAGATCGAGTTGAACAGTGTCAACAGATTGTTCAGCAACTTCTTTTGTCACTTCAGGCTGCTTGGTTTGAACCACTGCAAGCGTGGTGCTTTCCAAAATGATATCCTCTATGCCGAATCGGTAATTCTTAAGGTCAAACTGATTCATTGATAATTCAAAATTACCAAGAGACAAATCGGCGTTATTGCCCGTCAACTGATCATGATAATGCGCATGAATAGATTCGAGATCGATCTTTTTCAAAATGAACTCCCAGCCTTTTTGTTCAAGCGTATCGGGTACAGCGGTGGAATCTCCAGCAAAGGCGTTTGTTATGTATGTGAAATTAAAAGCACTGTCATTTTCCGCTCGTTTGATGAATGCCGTAGTTTTTTCAAGTTGAATTTCATTCAGTTCGATTCTATTCTTGGCTAGGGCCCGCAAGTCGGTATCGACGGTCAGTTTTCCAGCATAGAGAAGCGTATCCTTTTTCTGATCCTCCATGTAGAGGCCTGTCAGGACAATATTTTTTGGAAATGAGATGTAAAGACTCTTCATCTCGACCTTGGTGCCGATTTTATTTTCGAGGAAGGAAATGGCCTTGGCGGTAATTTTTTGCTGAACAGCCGGAATTTGAATCACAGCTATTATGAGGAGGAGCAAGCAAACGATGGATACTGTAATCCAACCAATGACTTTTAAAATTTTGATTAAGACGTTCCTCGACCTTCCCGACATGCAGTCCGTGTTTTTTATCGGAAATCAAAAACTTGTGCCGAAATGAGTTTCCTATTCATTGATTCAAGGTTTTTCTGACTGCTTCTGCTGGGAATAATTTTCTACACGAGGATGTAAGTCGCAAGCTTTGATTAACACCGAGCATCGGTATAATCGAAGCCACGGTAGT
>CBQWHS010000880.1:0-2184 GCA_967728665.1 uncultured Chryseosolibacter sp.
TTTTTGGGCTCATTCATAATCCACACTTATATTAATTGAGGGTAAACTTTCAGATGAAAAAGGGGCGACTCCATCTCGAAAGTTGACAGCAACGTAGTAGCCTTTTGACTTGTATGAAAATAGTGTGCGTAGACGATGACCCCGATGACAGGGAAATCTTTCAAGATATTATCCGGGATATCGATTCGAAAATCGAACTACATATTGCGGGTGAATGCGAGGATGCAATACGCATGGTATGCAATGCGGAGTTACTGCCAGACTTTATATTTCTGGATATGAACATGCCCAAGATCGATGGTTTTGAGTGCCTAAGAATATTGAAGACAATTGATCGGATAAAATCGGTGCCCGTAATAATCTGCACTACTGCTTCGACTAAAGAACAACGAAAAAAAGCAATTGAGCTCGGGGCACATGATTTGATTTTAAAAGAATCGAGCTATGGAAAAATGAAAGATGCGTTGTGCAGAGTCTTCAAAAAAGATTATCAACTAATTTGCTAAACGACAATGTTGAGGCTGCTCTTGTGTTAAGATAATTTTAAGTTGTTTTTTTTCGTCCCGGCTGCAAACGTAATCTGTAATCAACTCCTAATCCAAGTCTCTGCACCGAGTATATCCTCATTTCCCCGATAGTTATTATCAATTTTCGAAGCAATATTTAAATTGTGTGGATAAATTGCCCCCTATGCTTACTGAACAGATAGTAGTTCAAATCTTAATTAATTCAAGAAAAGCGAAGGACGAGGAATCTGCGGTGCAGTTAATAAAAGCTGCATTCAACGAGAGCCTCCCAATAGCAGATTACGAGTTGTGGAATCGGGAGATTGAAGACTCCACTGCCAGAGCACTTATAGACAACGCTCGGCACCGCGACAAAATCATTCTCTCAATCCTCATTCAAGACCTAAACACTATTGCCCAGGGATTACTCGCATTGAGCGTGATTTGTTTTATTTCTTGATCGCTGAATCAAGATAAAGTTACTGTGTAGTGTAGATGTGGTTGATATTGTTGAAAAGGGCGATTAAGTTCGAACTGAATAATTGTCTGCACATCATTGATGTAAACAGTTTGGCTGCTGTTCTCATCATAAAAGGTCACGCTTTCTTCCGTGATTTTCAGAATCTTGAAGTGGATTTTTTGCCATAGCTCCCCGATAAGTCTGGTGCGAATACCAACATTGTTTCCTGACGAATAAATGGATTGGAGAAGTTGCCTGAATTCCAGGACGGAGATTTCGGTAGAAGATTTTGTCATTATTATTGTTCGATGATCAACGTGGCTCAATAATAACAATCATTCAGAATATAAAAATTTCGTGCCAGCAATTATCTTTTAGGATAAAAACCAGATTAAGACATTAACACTTTTGCGCGATATTTTTGTGGCCTCAAACATAAAAAAAGTCATTACAAGGATTCAGGTTTGCAATGACTTTTCTGTCCAAGCCTTGATTAATCGATTTTGTCTTTCAACTGCATTTTAGTGACGTACACCTTTTTGCCGTTCTTATCGATAAAGTAATACTTTGTATCTCGGTCGATATAAATGGTTTCGCCATTTGGCCCAACTTTAGCGTCATAGCGTTGATCCGTAATTTCAGCAGCTCCCTTTTGTGATAACTCCGAAACCTTATCATCGGTTTTTTCTGCTGCACTGTCTACATCGGATTTTATTTCTCGTTCCTCATCACGGATTCCCTCGCGTGCTTCATTCACATCCTCGCGAAGGGAGTCAGTTTCCCGGCGCATATAGTTACCGGTGCTGTCAACTTCAGCATCAACACTATCAGCTTCCTGTCCCATTCGATCTGACCGGTATGAATTACTGTTGTCGGAATTTGTTTTTAGTCCATACAATTCAACATCGGCCTTGTCCCCTTTTTCGTTTGGCAATGTGCGGTATGTGAAGGCAACTTTTTGGATGTCTTGGTTTGAGTTTTTCAAATTCAACGCCGGAGTTTGTGCGCCCTCACGAAGTTCTGAGTTCACATGAAGCTCTTCCATGTCACCGGATTCGTAGAACACCTGGAGGCGATCAATATGAATTGGTGCGTCTGTTACTTTTAATCTTATTGCCTGAAAATTATCAGCGCCCATAACAACAATCGATTCGCTGGTGGTCTTAAAACTGGCCGTCACCTGACCGATTCGTTGCCATCCCTGTTCATCACTTAATA
>CBQWHS010000881.1:0-2176 GCA_967728665.1 uncultured Chryseosolibacter sp.
TTTACGTGGCATATGCTTCCGGAGGAATTTTCAAAACAATGAACAATGGAATTTCTTTTGAACCGATTTTTGATGAGAATGATGTAATGGGAATTGGCGATATGGTGCTCTCTCAATCTGATCCAAAAATTATTTACGTAGGAACAGGCGAGAAAAATAGCAGTCGCTCCAGTTATGCCGGAAACGGTGTTTACAAAACTGTCGATGGTGGCAAAAGCTGGAAACATCTTGGACTCGCCGGCACACAACATATCAGTCGCGTATTGATTCATCCAACGGATAACAATGTGGTTTGGGTCGCATCGCTTGGTGCCTTGTACACAAACAACGCTGATCGCGGAGTTTTCAAATCGACCGATGGTGGTGCGACATGGAAGAAAACATTATTTATCAATGACAGCACCGGAATTGTCGACCTCGTCATCAATCCCCAAAATCCCAATCAGTTATTGGCGACAGCTTGGGAAAGATCGCGCAAAGCATGGTCGTTTAAAGGGAATGGAGCGAACTCAGGTATTTATAAATCTGATGATGGTGGAAACTCATGGAAAAGGATAACGCAGGGATTTGCAACGGGAAAGGGTGTGGGGAGAATTGGCCTTGAAGTTTCACCATCGAAACCAAATGTGGTGTATGCTATTTTGGACAATCAAGCTGAAGTGGAGGATAAAGAAAAACCCGTTGAAGATGCCACAAAAATGAAGCTTGAGGATTTCAAGAAAATGTCGAAAGAAGAATTCTTGAAAATCGATAATAAGAAACTCGATGATTTTCTAAAGGACAATGGATTTCCAAAAAAATATAATGCAGAGCTTGTAAAACGCGAAATCCAGGAAAACAAATATCTGCCAAATGCAATCGCCGAGTATTTTGGTGCAGATGCAAATGCCAATCTTTTTCGAACCAAAGTAATTGGTGCTGAACTGTACCGTTCAGAGGATGGAGGAGGCTCCTGGAAAAAAATGAACAGCTACGATTTGGATGGAGTGTTCTTCACGTATGGATACTACTTCGCTGAGATGAAAGTGTCACCCACAAATCCGGATCAGATTTATATCTATGGTGTGCCACTTCTGAAATCGAATGATGCTGGCGTAACATGGCATCGCATCGATACATTGAAAGGAGTTCAAAGTATACATGTAGATCATCATGCGTTTTGGATTGATCCAAATGACTCGCAGCACATCCTTCTTGGCAATGATGGCGGACTTTATCAAAGCTATGACGAAGGTGCCAATTGGACCCACATCAACAACGTGCCGGTTGGACAGTTTTACACGGTCAATGTCGACATGGAAACTCCTTACAATGTTTATGGCGGACTGCAAGACAATGGAGTGTTACGAGGATCAAGCAAGTCTATTGTGAATGAATCAAAAGATTGGGACAATATTTTTGGTGGCGATGGAATGTTTGTGGCAGCGGATTTTCGAAACAGTAAATTGATCTATACGGGTTTTCAATTCGGAAATTATTATCGCCTCGAAACCGATAAAGGCAAAACAACGAAAATCACTCCTCAACATAATATCGGTGAACAACCACTTCGATGGAATTGGCGCACGCCACTCATCTTGAGCAAGCACAACCAAGACATTGTTTACATGGCAGCAAACAAAGTTTATCGCAGTCTGAACAAAGGCGAAACATGGGAAACGATTAGCGAAGATTTAACGCAAAATAAAAAGCAAGGCAATGTTCCTTTTTCAACAATAGCTTCTTTATCAGAATCACCGTTGAAATTTGGTTTACTCTATGTGGGCACCGACGATGGTTTAGTTTGGGTGAGCAAAGATGCGGGTGGAAGCTGGCAAAATATTTCTGCAGGCTTGCCGAAGGATAAATGGATCAGCAGTATTACGCCATCATCGATTGACGAAGGAACAGTGCTCGTCTCTTTAAACGGTTATCGTGATGACGATTTCAATGCGTATGTTTTTATGAGCACCGATTACGGCAAAACATGGAAGAGTGTGAAAGGAAATCTACCCGAGTCGGTGGCGAATGTTGTCATCCAGGATCCGGTGAATCCAGATCTTCTTTATTGCGGCCTCGATAACGGAACATATGTAAGTCTGGACAAAGGCGCTACATGGAATCTTTTTAATAACATGTTGAATGTTTCGTCCTATGATATGATGGTGCATCCTCGTGACAATGAGTTAATCGTTGG
>CBQWHS010000882.1:0-2172 GCA_967728665.1 uncultured Chryseosolibacter sp.
GGTAACAAGCGATGTAATATCAACCCAGTCTCCATAAAGCGGTGGGTATACTGACATAGCTGTTAATGTACCTAGGCCAACATATAAAAATGCAATGATCAAAGAATTTTTGAATGCTTTACTTTTTAGCTCATCCTCCATACTAGTCCGGTTTATTGTTCACCCCTCGATTACTTATAGAATACCACATCATTACTTCAGCTGATATTCCCACCCCGCGCCATCGGGAAGCACACGCCCTTCGGAAGTGTTGATAAACTGCAGTGTGTTTCCTTCGAACACCAATTCATTGATATACTCTGTAGTTTTTGGTGTGGCGCCAAACACTTGTTGAACGAGCTTTCTACCAGTCGCATCATATGTATTGTTGGGTCATCTTTAAGGTAGTAGTGAAAAAGTAGTAATTGATTTCTGGCATAACGATAAGCCCAGGAAATCTAGGTAACTAAGAAGTTACGCATAGACATCCCGTTGATTTGCGTAGACACATTAAATAATTTAAAATATTTCAAAATCTTTTCGTCCAAGTTTTAGCGCTATTTTGCGTGACTTTAATCCCCACTAAATGAAACAGAAATTTACAACAGCAATGGCGTTGATGGCATTAGTCTGGACAATGTCCTGGCTGTCAGCATGTCATCACGATGACCCCAATCCACAAGACCAACTCAAAAAGAGCTGGCAAATTGGATCGACTGGATTTATCAAACAGGATGGTGTTGACGTATCCGCAGACTATCCTGGTATCGTTGTTACCTGGAAGGGTGACGGAACCTACACTACAACAAATGCCAAAAAACTCTTTTATCCGCAGGGAACATGGACGTGGCAGGGAAACGGAACCACACTCGTAGCAGTTGACGGAAGTTTGCCTGTGACTGTTAATGAGCTAACTTCCTCAAAGTTGCACATTACTTTTACGATGGATAGAGACCATGTCAATGCTAATGGCCGGACCCAAGCGGTTGTCGGTAATTATGAATTGTTATTGCAGCCGCAGTAACTCATTTCTCACAAACTTCAATCTTAATTTAAATATCAATGAGACTATTTTTACTCAGCGCGCTTTCGCTGGTAGTAGCCAATCTGTTTGCGCAAAGTCCGCAAGCCACTTTGGATAAAACCGCGATAAGCACTTCTGTTGCCGCAGGCGCAACAACTATTCAGACATTAAAGATCACCAACACGGGTAATCGTGATTTGAACTGGAGCCTCGACTTTTATGGACTTCCAGTGAATTTTGAAAAAGCGCCCTACGCTGATTACACTTTAGCCACTAATCAAGACCGTATCACCTCTGGTGTTTGGCTAGTAAGAAAGAGTAACCAGGGACTCTTTAACATCGCGTCAGAAACAGGGTTTGTAACCGGATCTCCCGCTGGAACCCAATGGTCATTTGGAAAATCAGAAGACCTATCGCCTTCGGATTATGAAAATTGGCAAGACGCCGTGAACAGCGATCCGCAGACAATGGTTGATAACGTAATCTCCATGCATGACGTTAACCAAGATCGATACTTCGATTTTACTTTTCATAGCTTCTCAGGTAGTAACACGGGTGGTGGATTTTCATATACACGTGTAGAAAGTGGATTGAAGTGGGCGTCAGCTGATTTTGAATCTGGCGTAATCCTTCCAGGCCAGTCAAAGACAATAACTGTTACACTGAATTCAGCTTCGCTACTATCAGGCCTCACGTCTGGAGAAATTGTAATCAAGACTGATGACCCAAACAATCTGGAGAAGTCCGTTTCACTTGATTTGAATGTTGGAAATAATTCCGGAACCTCTGAGATTGATGCTCCGACTACGAAGGCATTTGGAAACAGTTATGTTGGTTTTATGACTTCGAAATTCGTCACCATCAACAACCTTGGTACAGGAATATTGAATGTAACCAACGTTGTCTCATCAAACTCAAATTTCGTTATTGGCACAACCAATTTCAGTGTGTCACCTGGTCAAGGTTATGATCTCGAAATTAAGTTTACAGCCATTGCCACTGGCGCAGCGGCGGGAACGTTAACGCTAACAACAAACGATTCGGACGAGAGTTCCTTCGTCATTAATTTGAGTGGAACCGGAGTGAATCCTCCTCATTCGACGGTCAGTGCAAACACTGCCACTATCACGATGGCCAGCGGAACAACTTCATCGCAAGGAATAACCCTT
>CBQWHS010000883.1:0-2167 GCA_967728665.1 uncultured Chryseosolibacter sp.
ATCGGAGGGCAAAAATATTTTAGTTTTGCAGATGAAGGATTAATGTAACCGATGACAAAACAGAAGCGCAAAAAAAGGATCGCCCTCATCTTAGGAGTTTTGATCTCTGCTTTTGTCATCGTGTTTTTAATCAATAAAAATCAACCATCATTTCAACGCATAATTCCCGCTTCGAAAAAAAGTTTTGCTAAAAAAGCAAAAACAAATCCGCGGCTTCAAGAGTTATTGTCGGAATATGAAAAGAAAGAACTGGAGATTTTCAAAAGAACGAAAACACCAGGCCTTGCCATTGCCATTGTTAAAGACAGCACCATCGTGTTTATGAAAGCTTTTGGTGTTCGTGAACTTGGCAAGAAGGATGCCGTGAACGAACATACCGTTTTCCGTCTCGCATCCGTTTCCAAATGCTTCGCACCTGTGCTCACCGGTTTGCTCGTGGAGCAAGGGATTCTTCATTGGAACGACAGAGTTGTTTCGTACTTGCCAGACTTTGCATTGCAAACAAAAGAGTATACAGACAGTTTAACAATCAGGCATGTACTCTCTCACACCACAGGTCTTCCTTACCACACTTATACGAATCTGGTGGAGGAAGGAATGGATCTTAGCAGCATGCTCGCACTTTTAAAGGATGTGAAGCTTACTGGCAAACCCGGCCAACTTTACAGTTATCAGAATGTAGCGTATAGCTTGATCGGTGCAGTAGTTCAATCAGCAACCGGAAAATCATACGAGCAAATGATGAATGAAAAAGTATTCAGGCCGCTGCAGATGTATGATGCATCCATGAGCTATTCAGATATTTTGCTCAACACGAATGTTGCACACCCACACCTTCTTTGGAAAAATGGCTGGAAGGTTACGTCGATCAACGACACTTATTACAACGTAGCTCCTGCGGGAGGAATTAACGCAAGCATCTCAGACATGGCCCAGTTGATAAAAATGCTCCTCGGTCAAAAGAAGGATTTCATTCAACAACAAACATTAAACGAGATCTTTAGGCCAGCAGTGAAGGCAACATCGAAGAACAGAAATTTCAGAAGATGGATCGATCGTGCAAACTCCTATTATGCGTTGGGCTGGCGAGTTCTGAATTTTAAAACTGATACGTTATTGTATCATGGAGGGTATGTGAACGGCTACCGGAGTGAAATCGCAATCAACAGAAAAGATAACATTGGCATTTGTGTGTTGAGTAACGGTCCTGGTGAACTTGTTGACAATAGCGTTCCCATTTTCTTTAGTATGTATTTCGATCAGCGCAAAGCAATTTTTGACTGGGAGAAAAAGCATCGTCAATAGCAATACGTGTAAACTTGGCAAAGAAAAATCAAAGGTGTTAGCGTAATTTCACGCTATAATCTCTTTGTCTTATATCGCATGAAAACAAAAAACATTCTCATTATCCTTGTCGTAATCGTAGCACTTGTTGTTGTCTTTTATTCGATGAACGACAGCGAAAGCCCCGCCTACGTGGAGGAAATCAAAAAAGAGCGTGAAGAGAAAGATCGCTTTATGCGAAGTTCAAAACAATCGCCTTTCGCAAAGGCGCCAGAGGAATTCACGGGCCTTAAATATTTTGCCCCCGATTCCAAATACAGAATCATTGCAAACCTGCATCCTATCAATAATAAAAAAGTAGTTGTGCTGCCAACCAACGATGGTAAAGAACAACGATATCTTGAATACGCGAACGCAGAATTTCGGCTTGACGGAGTGGATTGCCATCTGCTCATTCTTGAAGTAATGGAAACTGGCGCGTTCCGCGGAAAATTATTTCTTGCGTTTGGCGATGAGACTAGCGCAAAAGAAACATATGGCGCAGGACGATATTTAGATCTGAATAAACTTCCTGGCTCGAATACGATCACGTTGGATTTTAATAAAGCCTACAATCCATATTGTGCCTACAACGACACTTACTCATGTCCGTTTCCCCCAACCGAAAACCTCCTAAAAGTTGCCATTAAAGCCGGCGAGAGAAGTTATCACGACTAACCAATAGCCATTGAGCATCGGAAATTTTTTATTCTTCTGGCGGAAATCTTTCCCCGTACTCCGATTGCTCAAATGCTCAAAGAAATAAAAGTCACTCCTGAAGAGTTTTCGAAACTTTTAGCCAACATTTAGTCATTACCTGTTATTTTTACAGGTTTATTTCGCG